>CAIQUS010000141.1 GCA_903875045.1 uncultured Bacteroidales bacterium | reverse complement strand
CAATCTTATTATCTTAACATGCACCCGTCACCCGTCACCCGTCACCCGTCACCCGTCACCCGTCACCCGTCACCCGTCACGCGTCACCCGTCACCCGTCACCCGTCACCCGTCACCCGTCACCCGTCACCCGTCACCCGTCACGCGTCACGCGTCACGCGTCACCACAAACCCAAATTGAACCAAAAACTATAAATCCTATTACCCAATGGCCGACAATTCATTAAACATCATACTCAACGGAAATATTGTAAAAGGTAACCCGGGGGAAACCATTCTGCAGTTGGCAAACCGCCACGGAATTGAAATCCCAACTTTATGCAATGATAACCGTCTCGAACCATTTTCCTCGTGTTATATTTGTGTTGTTGAGGTGGAAGGCATGAGGGGGCATCAACCCTCATGCTCTACAAAGCTCACAGAAGGAATGAAGATCATTACCGATAATGATGGAATTCGCAAATCACGAAAAATGGCATTGGAACTCATGTTGAGCAACCATTATGCCGATTGCATCGGTCCCTGCAAACAAACCTGTCCTGCCGGAGTGGATGTTCAGGGATATATCTCTCTTATCGACAAAGGCCAGTACAGCGAAGCGGTCGCACTGATCAAGGAAACAAACCCATTGCCCGCCATCTGTGGCCGCGTTTGTGTTCGTCCTTGCGAAGCCGAATGCCGCCGGAATCTCCTTGATGAAGGCACCCCCGTCGGCATCGATTACATGAAGCGGTTTGCTTCCGACTACGATCTGGCCTCTCCCGGAAAATACATACCGCAGGTGAAACCATCAACTGGAAAGAAAGTTGCGGTTATCGGAGCCGGCCCGGGCGGTTTGTCTGTTGGTCATTTCCTGCAGATTGAAGGTCATCAGGTTGACATTTTTGAAGCCGCCCCTAAATCCGGAGGATGGCTGCGATACGGAATTCCCGAATATCGCCTGCCGAATGATATCCTGGATCAGGAGGTGAAGAATATTACTGATCTTGGAGTCAACATTTTTTACAATAAAAAGCTTGGTGAAAACCTCAGCTATCAGGAACTGAAAACAAAATACGATGCTACTGTCCTCACCATCGGGTCGCAAAAGGGAACAGGTGTTGGTTGTGAGGGGGATGATGCAGGCAATGTGTTCTCGGGGATCGATTTTCTGAAAAACATGGAGATTACTGGTCAACGCTACGATTTCCGTGGAAAAACCGTGGCAGTGGTGGGTGGTGGCAACACCGCCATGGATTGCTGCCGTACTTCCATCCGTTGTAAAGCTGATAAAGTGTATGTGATCTATCGCCGTACAGAAAAAGAGATGCCGGCCAACCCGATTGAAATTCATGAATCGAAGATAGAAGGAGTGGAATACCTGTTTCTGACACTTCCGAAAAAGATCAGCAAAAACGCACAAGGTGAAGTAGAGTCGGTAACCTGTATCAAAATGGAACTCGGAGAACCTGATGCATCAGGCCGGCGGAGACCTGTTCCTGTTGAAGGTTCTGACTTCGAACTCAGGGTGGATTATATTTTGGCCGCAATCGGGCAGAAAACAGAAGTGAATTTCATCGATGACATCAATCAACATGCTGAAGGTGGTGAGTTGACTATCACCAAATGGGGCGACATCGAAGCCGACAAAATGACCTTGCAAACCGGGATTCCTTCAATCTTTGCCGCCGGTGATGGTGTAACCGGTCCTGCCACCATTATTGAAGCCATTGCTCAGGCACGAATTGCTTCCACCAGCGCACACCAGTTTCTCATGGGGATGCCCTTACAACCGGTCAAAAAGCCTTTCACCAGCAAGCGGGATAATTTTAAGAAGCAGCAGAAAGAAGCTTACATTGGCAGTGTTGAAGCACAGGTTCGCGAAGAAATGCCCACCTTGACTGCTGATGCCAGATCTAACTTCAACGAAGTGGAGTTGGGCTATGCCAGTGAAGCTGTGGCACAGCACGAAGCCCAGCGCTGTCTCGAATGTGGCTGTGTTGCTTTCTTTGATTGTGGCCTGCAGAAATATTCAAACGAGTACGATGCACGGCAAAATTCTTTTGAGGGCGAATTCAGGGAGTACCAGGTTGACTTTCGCCATCCATTCATCGAAATCGACAACAACAAATGCATCCTTTGCGCCCGGTGCATACGAATCTGCCGCGAAGTCGTTGGCGCCAATGCGTTGGGGTTGATCAACCGCGGATTTCACACCTATGTAGCCCCCAGCATGGGCGAAGCTTTACAGGACACCTATTGTGAATCGTGTGGTTCATGCATCTCTGCCTGTCCCACAGGTGCGATTACCGAAAATGTTTTGTTTAAACCCGGACCGGTAAAATCTCATCAGGTAGATTCTATCTGCAATTACTGTTCTGTTGGTTGTGCCATCAGATTTCACCATAAAAATGAATTCATTCTGAAGGTGACGGGTGAAAATGGCCTGATCAATTCTGATGGAAACATTTGCAAATTTCCCAAATTTGGCTACCAGTACCTCAATGATGCCAGCCGCATTACAAAACCAATGCTGAAAATCAATGGAAAGTTTGAAGAGATTTCTTTTGAAAAAGCCTTCAGATTAATCCACGAACAAATCCAATCTGTTGCTCCTGTCGAAAATGCCTTTTTTGGAGGTGCCCGGTTGTCGAATGAAGAACTCTATCTGATCCATAAACTGGCACGTGCCGCAGCCAAAACCAACAATATTGGTAGTTTTCATTACCTGGGCAGGGGTGAAGGATACCGTAATAATTGCGATCTGAACGCCTCTTTTGCCGAAATTGGCCATGCCAGCGCAATATACCTCCTTGGAACCGAAATTAATAAGGATCATGCGGTGGTTGGATTTATGGTTCAAAATGCCCGTTTTCTGAAGAAAATACCGGTCATCATGGTCACTGAAAGACCAGAAAACAGCATGTCCCACAAGGTGACACAACAAATCGTGGTAAAATCCTATTACCATTTTGTAAAGGCAGTGAACCATTATCTACTTTCCAAAGGATTGGAAAATGCGCTTTTCCTGCGCGACCGCGTGGATGGTTTTGAGGGGTATAAAGCCATGCTGCTGAAGGAAAATTTCAACACCCTGGTTTCTGCTTCCGGGATCAGTTCCGATGAGGTTGCCGCATTCGCCGAAGCTTATAACAACGAAATCAATGCGATTCTTGTTTTTTCAGAAAAAGAGACTTCAGGCAATACATCCAGGGAGCTGTTCAACCTGGCAAAAATTACCGGGAAATTAGGCAAATCGGCCAACGGCCTAATTGCTTTGAAGGAGAAAAATAACGCTCAGGGAATTTTTGATATGGGGGTAAGTCCCCACCTTGGAATTGGCGGACAGGATATTGCAGATCAGGGCTATGTCCAGCGATTGAAGAATTCGTGGGGCGTTTCGGAGATCAGCTCAGAAGAAACCGAGTGTTTGCAGGGAAGTTTGAACGAGGCGGTGATCCGGAACCTGTTTATTTTTGGCGAAGACCCGGTGGGTTGTGCCATCGATCGCAACGCCATTGAAAAAGTTTTCTCGCATGCTTCATTCAAAGTTGTTCAGGATTATTTCCTGACAGACTCAGCCAAGGCAGCCGATCTGGTGTTACCTGCCTCATTCCCGGCTGAAACAGGAGGCACCTTCACAAACGCCCAGAAGGTAATCCAGAAATTTGAAAAATCAATGAAACCGCATGTTACGATGAATTCTCTGGAGCAATTGGCCGCTATTCTCAAAGAGTTTGGGATCAATACCCCCGATAACCCGCATGATATTCTTCTTGAAATCATCTCACTTTTACCGGAAAAAAAGGAACATGGGAAACTGCTCATGCGCCCAACCAAGGAGGATAACAATAAACGCAATTATAACCATGGATGCGATATTGTTACCAAGCGTTTCGAAGAAGCATTCGCAAAGTCTTTTATTAGCCATTAATATTTATATCCGATCCATCCCCCCCCTCTCCCTGAGGAGAGGGGGTCGGGGGGTGAGGCAACTTAAAACTAAATCACATGAAAGAGTTCACCAACATAACCGAAATCCTCGACTTTGCCATCAGGGAAGAGCAGGCAGCTGTCGATTTTTATTTACATCTCGCAGCTCAGTCAAAAAATAAGAAAACCCAAAAGGTTTTTGAGGAGTATGCCGAAGAGGAGATGCGGCACAAAGCAAACCTGTTATCCATCAAGGAAAATGGAAACTTTACGTTGACAGATGAAAATGTGAAAGACCTTAAAATCGCTGAATACCTCGTTGATGTAAAACCAACGGCCAACATGTCATATCAGGATGCCCTGATACTGGCAATGAAAAAGGAGAAAGCAGCATTCAGGATGTACACCAATCTGGCCGAAAAAGCTGAAAACCCTCAGGTGAAATCTTTGTTTTTAAACCTTGCCCAGGAGGAGTCAAAGCATAAACTTGCTTTTGAGATTGAGTATGATGATTATATCCTGAAGGAAAACTGATAGTGATATATTTCAGGCAAATGGTTGTTTTTAGATGATACAATTGTGAAAAAAGTAAAACCGGATCCATTCGACCGTTTATTTAACTATTCGCGCATCATTGTGTTTCTTGTTCCTTTTGCCCTCTATTTAACCTCACTGAATCTTGGTTTTGTATATTTCGATGATGATGTACTCGTACTCGAAAACCAGGCCAAACTCAGCAATGCCTCAAATCTGGGAATGCTCTTTACAACAGATGTCTTTTTAGGGCATACTGTTCCTTACTACCGGCCATTACTGAATGTTGCACTTATGCTGGGTGCTCAATTGGGCGGGACCAGTCCAATGGTCTATCATCTGATAAGTCTGCTCATTCATTGTCTGAGTTGCGTCAGTCTGCTTTGGTTGCTGACGCTTCTTGGGTTCAGCAAATCAAAGTCACTGATCGGTGCACTGCTGTTCTCCTTACACCCCCTTATTGCCAATGCGGTTTTTTGGATACCGGCCCTCAATGACTTATTGATCACACTTTTTGCAATACTAGCCTTCGCAAGCTTTTTACAGTTTATCCGTGAGAAATCCTGGAGATTCTTTTTCTTGCATATACTGTTTTTTACTTGCGCTTTTTTTTCAAAAGAGTCAGCCATTGCCTTGCCGCTGCTGTTTATTTTCTATATATTAATCAACAAAATTCAGATAATTGACCGGTACAAAATTACATTGTACATCAGCTGGCTGATGATAATTCTGTTATGGTTCCTTTTACGCAACAGTTCAACCGGCACACTTCAGGGTGACGAGCAGGGATTAGGTGCTATTATAAAAAACCTCCCCATGCTTCCTGAGATTGTTGCCCGGTTCTTTCTTCCGTTCGACCTGGCTGTGATGCCTGTATTTTCTCTGTTTTATACACTATCGGGCCTGATCATTATCCTTGCGTTTGTTGCCATGATGGTTTTTACCAGGAAACAAAATACCACCACTGTCTTTCTGGGTTTGGCGTGGTTCCTGGCATTCATCATTCCCAATATGTTCATCCGGATGTTTAATGCCGGCGATTCCTATGATTATCTGGAACACAGGGCATGTTTACCTTCCGTCGGATTGCTGTTGATGCTGCTTGTAATTTGTCCTGAAGCATGGGTCGATTTGAAGAAAAAACAAATAAGGGTCATCCTCGCCATTCTGCTCATCATCCTTGGATTCTTCTCGCTGTTACAGGAAAGAAAATATAAGGATGGGGAGGCTTTCTGGGGATCTGTTTTAAAAGTTTCACCCGACCGGGCCTGGTTTCACCATTTTTATGGCCGGTATCAGTTCAAACAGGAAAATTTTGTGAAGTTTGAAGAACAGTTGCTTGAAGCTGTTCGCTTAAAAGAGTACGGAACTTTTTATTACAACCTGGGAATGATAGAATTGATGAAAAAAAAGAACCTCGAAGGTGCCTTTTCATATTTTACCAAAGCCATCAGCTTGGGTGAAACCAAACCGGATGTGATGAAAAATTTTGTAAATCTTTGCCTGGAGTCAGGAATCGCTATCTCAAAAACCGGTGATTATGCCAAAGCATCTGAACGGGTTGAGATCGCACTGAAATATGATCCGTCAAATCCTGTGGCCATGATGAATCTTGCCCTTTTTTCCATCAACCTCGGAAACCATCCAAAAGCTGTTTCCCTTTGGAAAAAGGTGATTCAAACGGATCCTTCCGTTGCCAGTGCCTATAAAAATCTCGCTCTTTATTACACCAATAATACTAATCTTAAGGATTCAGCAAGCTATTTTGAAAACCAGTATCTGAAATATAACAAAAACTAGTTGTTGCTTTTTACCATGGAAAAGAAACCGCGGAAGAAACCTTCGAAGAAACCTGCTGAAACATTACGCGCTGACTTTCCGGCAAAAAACAGCTATCTGTGGTTGACCGGTATTTTGATTCTGACTTTCATTGTTTTCATACCGGCCATAAAGAATCTGTTTATCACCTTTGATGATGGTCAATATGTGAATGGAAATAAATTTATTCAAGGATTTTCCGGAACTAATTTGAAAACCATTCTGTTCGAAGATGCTAACAACCTGGGGAATTATCATCCCCTCACACTGTTAACATACATGGTCAATTACGCTTTCTCTGAACTCAATCCAACCGCATTTCATCTTACCAACATCCTTATCCATCTTTTTAATACATTCCTGGTTTTTCAACTGGCCATGCTGCTATTTGTCCGGCTAAGGTCCGACTCCAACCCCGGACTTCAGTACGGGGTTATGCTAAGCTCCCTCACCGCCCTTTTGTTTGGCATCCATCCATTGCATGTTGAATCAGTTGCCTGGGTAGCAGCGAGAAAGGATCTGCTCTACACCTGTTTTTACCTTCTTTCTTTGATGTCATATATCAGGTACCTGAATAAAAAATCCTTAAAAAGTTATTATTTAGCCCTGGTTTTCTTTGTTTTGTCATTGCTGTCAAAAGGAATGGCAGTTACACTTTCATTATCAGTGGTAGCTCTTGATTATTTCTACCGGAGAGATCTCATGAACAAATCAGTTATTCTTGAAAAAATTCCTTTTTTCCTGCTCTCTTTGATTTTTGGAATTATTGCCATAATGGTTCAGCAGGCACAGGGGGCAACCGATATTGTAAAAGCCGGTTTTTTGGGAAAGATTGTTTTTGCCTCGTTTGGACTGACACAATACCTGATAAAGCTGGTTCTTCCTTACAAATTGTGCGGCTACTATCCCTATCCTGATCTGGCAACGGGCTACGTGCCGGGAATGTACTATTTTTCATTAATTCCGGCTTTGGCCTTTGTCCTTTTGCTGTTTTATTATTGGTTTGTCCGGCCCGACCGTAAAATAGTATTTGGAATGTTGTTTTTCATCCTGAATGTGTTATTGGTTCTTCAGCTATTCCCTGTAGGAAGTGCCGTGATGGCCGACCGCTATACCTATTTATCTTCCTTTGGCATCTTTTTCCTCATGGCATTGGGCTTTGGTTTTCTCCTTCAGAAATTCAAATCGGCAAAGGTGTTTTTGTTTTCCGGGCTGATATTGTATGTTGTGGTGCTTTCAGCAATTACCTTTCAACGGTGCATGGTTTGGCACGACAGTCGCAGCTTCTGGACGGATGTAATGGTTAAATATCCGCATTTTTATCCTGCCATTAATAATCTGGGTTTACTGAATGAAGAGGAAGGCAAAAAACAGGAGGCGGTTAATCTTTATACCAATTCGATAAAGGTCAATAAGAACAATCCCAACGCTTATTTTAACAGAGGCAGTATTTATGGCAAGAGCGGACAACTCCAGCTGGCCATTTCAGATTTTGATGAGGCGATCAAGTGTTCTCCCGGGTATACAAAAGCCTATATCAACAGGGCTATTGCGAAAGCGATGAAACAAGATTACCCTGGTGCACTGGCTGACCTTGATAAGGTTCTTGAAAAAGAAAAAAATGAAGAAGCCTATTTTAACCGTGGTATCCTTAAAAATGAGTTGAAAGAATTTGCACAGGCCATTCCTGATTTTCAGGAAGCAATTAAGCTCAATGCTTCTTGCTCGAAATGTTATTATTCACTTGGTTTGGCCTACTATTTTGATAAAAATTTCAGCGAAGCAGTAAATTCATTTTCAACCTGCATCGCACTCAACCCAACCTCTGAATTTGTTTATTATTATCGGGCTTTGTCATACAAAGAAATAGGTAAATCAGATAGTTGTTGCAATGATCTTCAAAAGGCGCTCAAACTGGGGATTAATGCGGCAGAACCTCTTTTGAAACAATATTGCCCGCAATAAAATTGAATAGATGAAAAAAGGCAATAAAAAGAAGGATACAAAACAATCAACGCCCAATATCAGGACCGGTGTGCGTGACAAATTTGTTACCCCGGTATGGCTTCCCTGGGTGGTTGTTGCATTTTTGTTGATTCTTACATGGTTACTGTATAAGCCATCCATTAATAACCATTTTACAAACTGGGATGATAAACTTTATGTCCTTGAAAATAACCAGGTAAAGCAACCAGTGCTGCAAAATGTACGGTATTTTTTTACCCATGCTTCAGCTGGCAATTATCACCCTTTAACAATGTTATCATTAAGCATTGATTATAAGCTGGCTATGAAAAATAGTGGCATTCCCGGAGAAGCCGTTGAACCGGATGCCTCATATTTTCATACAACGAGCCTGATCTTTCACTTGCTGAATGTAATGCTGGTTTTTGCTTTTATCTACAGGTTGTCAAGAAAACGGCTAATCGTTGCAACAGTCACAACCCTGCTTTTTGCTATTCACCCGATGCATGTTGAATCGGTTGCATGGGTTTCCGAAAGGAAAGATGTTTTATATACCTTTTTCTTTCTCGCCGGGCTTGTTGTTTATATGCAATATCTTGAAAAAAAAGGGTGGATGAGGTTATTGATAACAGGGATGTTGTTTTTAGCTTCACTTTTTTCCAAACCTTCGGCAGTTGTGTTTCCGCTTATTTTACTTTCAATCGACTATTTTTATGACAGAAAATTTACGGTTGGTGTGATCCTTGAAAAAATCCCGTTTATAATCCTCTCATTTATTTTCGGAGTTATTACAATGACGATACAAGGACATCTTGCCGAGGTGGGTTTGCAGGTGTTTACTGTATTTCAGCGTGTAATGTTTGCTTCCTATGGTTTTTTCATGTATCCATACCATTTGCTTTTGCCTCTGAAACTGTCTGCTTTCTACCCATATCCGAACGTCACTGTCTCCGGGAGTCTTCCTTTGATCTTTTATCTGTCGCCTTTTATTGCTGCCGGCCTGATTGGGCTGGTAGTCTATTCAGTTCGGTTTACCAAAGTACTCGGTTTCGGATTTCTTTTCTATTTTCTTTCCATTGTGCTGGTTTTGCAATTTATGCCGGTTGGAAATGCCATCATGGCCGACCGTTATGCCTATATCAGTTCAATCGGCTTGTTTTTCGCTTTTGCATGGTATCTTGAGCAGGCTTTTTATAGCAAAAACAAATTTCTGCGCTCAATTCGATGGATATTGACAGGTGTATTTCTTTTATATATTATTTTCCTTGGAACAATAATGTTTAAACAATCAATGGTCTGGAAAAATTCCGAAACTCTTTGGACCGATGTAATCGCAAAATACCCTACTGCCTATTGTGCCTATGAAAACAGAGGCATTTACTATGTAAATCAGAAAAATTATGATAAAGCGATGACGGATTTTTTGGCCTTTGTTCAAATCAGGCAGGATAATGCACGGGTGTACAACAATCTTGGGAATGGATACAAACTTCGTGGTGAAAATGAAAAAGCAATTGCTGCCTATTCCAAGTCCATCGATCTTGACAGCCTCGACCCAAAACCCAGGTTGAACAGAGCGGTTATTTATTCAACGTCAAAACAATTTTACCTGGCAATAAAGGATTATGATAAGGCGATAGCCTTAAATCCTGCCGCAATGGAAATCTACATCAGCAGATCCGTCATGTTTCGGAATATGGGCCGCTATGAAGATGCTATTGTTGATTTGACTCGCGTAATCAAATCAGACCCCCGCAATGCCGATTACTTTCTTGACAGAGGCTACTGTTACTTAATGCTTAAAAAGCGTACCGAAGCACTGGCCGATTTCGAGCAATGTCTTGCATTAAACCCGGCAAATGGACATGCAAACTATAACATCTCTGCAATTTACAACGAACTGAAAGATTACCATAAGGCTTACCAATATGCCATAAAAGCCAAATCACTCAATTACCCGGTTTCTGAAAGTTTGCTGGAGACATTGAAAAGAAAGGGAGGGTGACATTTCCCAGGTTACCTTGAAATGGAGTTCTGTATTGTATTGACTGACAGATTTTTTACAAAGGTTGAAAATTAATCAATATTTTTGCCAATTGAACGGAAAAAATCTTGTACATGAAACCAATATTTGTAACCCAGCCTTTTCTTCCTCCACTTGAAGAATTTACCGAATTACTGAAACAAATCTGGGATAATAAAATACTGACCAATAGCGGACCTTTTCACAAGGAATTTGAACAAGCACTCGCTGATTTCTTAGGAGTCAGGTATATTTCACTTTTTTCGAATGGGACGCTGGCATTGATAACTGCCCTGCAGACCCTGAAAATTACCGGTGAAGTGATTACCACCCCGTTTAGCTTCGTCGCTACCACCCACGCTTTATGGTGGAATGGAATTAAACCGGTTTTTGTCGATGTTGAGGCTGACTTTTGCAACCTGGATGCCGATAAAATAGAAGCTGCTATTACACCGCAGACTACAGCTATCATGCCAGTTCATGTTTACGGCAATCCCTGTCAGGTGGATAAAATTCAAAAAATCGCCGATGCTTATGGATTAAAAGTCATCTATGATGCTTGTCACGCTTTTGGTGTTCAGATTAATGGCAACTCGTTATTGAACTTTGGCGATTTATCTGTTTTGAGTTTTCATGCAACAAAAGTTTTTAATACCATCGAAGGCGGTGCAATAATATGTCACGATGAGAAAACCAAAACACGTATCGATTTCCTTAAGAATTTTGGCTATGATGGTGAATTAAGAGTTGTAGCACCCGGGATAAACGCCAAAATGAATGAAGTACAATCGGCTTTTGGCTTGCTTCAGCTAAAATATGTAGAACATGCCATCGAAAAAAGAAAAATCATTTGTGAATTGTACAAAGAATTACTCTGTGATGTCAAGGGTCTCACTTATCAGAATCAACTTAGCGGGGTTAAACACAACTACCCCTATTTCCCGGTTTTTATTGATGAAAAAACTTTTGGCATGAGCCGGGATGAACTCAACGAGTTGATGAAAAGCCATCAATTTTTCGGACGTCGGTACTTCTACCCGTTAATTAGTCAATTCCCAACCTACAAAGGACTGGCTTCTTCCAATCCTGCTAATTTACCCGTTGCTGAACTCAAAACAAAACAAGTTTTTTGCCTGCCAATTTATCCTGATCTGGAACTTTCGGATGTTAGGAGAATTTGTGAACTAATTAAATCTGTTGGGAAATAGTTCTATGAAAAGAATTCTGATGCTGGGCGGCAGCCATTTCCAGATACCTGCAATACAATATGCTAAAAATGCCGGATATCATGTAATTACAGCTGATTACCTGCCCGAAAATCCTGGACATAAATATTCAGATGAATATTATAATGTTAGCACTACTGATGAGAAGAAGGTTTTAGAACTGGCTGAAAAGCTTAGAATCGATGGGATTGTTTCCTATGCCTCCGACCCGGGAGCTCCTGCAGCAGCTTACGTGGCCGAAAAACTATCACTTCCGGGGAATCCATACGAATCGGTTAAAATCCTGCAGCGAAAAGATCTTTTCAGGGATTTTTTAAAAAGCAATGGGCTCTTGGTGCCAATTTCTGCCTCATTTACCGATTTCCGGGAAGCCAAAGAATTCGCATTTGAAAGACTTAAATGTAATCCAATTGTTGTTAAACCTGCTGATTCATCTGGATCTAAAGGCGTTACCAAGCATTTGACCATTAACCATCTTGAAGATTCATTCAATGGTGCATTGAAGTATTCTCTGGCTAAAATAGTAGTTGTTGAAGATTTTATTGAAAAGGCAATTTATGAAATGGATGGCGATGGATTTGTCTGGCAGGGCAAACTGGCCTTCAGATGTTTTGGCAATCAGCATAACGATCTGGACTGTAATCCTTATGTTCCGATGGGAATCAGCTTCCCGTACATTCAGGAAAAATCGCTTCAGCAAAAGGCCCATGACATCATTGAATCCATCCTGACCAAATTAAACATGAGGCTGGGAGGCCTCAACATTGAATACCTGACTGATAAAAATGGAAATATTTTTATACTTGAAATAGGACCCAGAAGTGGGGGCAATTTAATCCCGGAAGTAATAAAACACGCAACAGGAGTTGATTTGATCGCCTGGTCTGTTGATAGTGCGCTTGGGAAAGATTGTTCCGCTTTGAAAATGGTTGAAACTGAAGGGTTTTATTCTTCATATATCCTTCATGCAAAAAGCGATGGGATAGTCAGAAGTATCAATATCAATGAAGAAATGAGTTCGAAAATAATACAAAAGAATATCCTGATTAAACCCGGGGATGCTGTAAGTAAATTTAACGGTTCCAACAATACACTTGGAACTTTTATCCTTAAGTTTAACAATCAGGATGAAATGATTTTCTACCTTGATAGAATGACTGACCATATTTTTGTAGATCTGTATTAACCTTGCTTTCAAACATTGATAATTATTTACGAATATGTTTAAATGGAAAAAACTTGGAAGGGTATTTAATCCGGCTGAAGTTAAGAATATCAGCTGGATGCAGGAATTTGCACAGGCTCCGTCGGTATTGGTATTTGAGAAATTTATCAGGGTTTATTTTTCATGCCGGCCACCCAGGGATTCTAATGGACAATATGTTAGCAATACCGCTTTTGTTGATTTAAACAGGCAAAATTTATTTGAAATATTGAATATTGCAGAAAATCCAATTTTAAGCTTGGGTGAGCCGGGAACTTTTGATGAATTTGGGGTATATCCAACATCGGTAATCCGGAATGAAGGAGTTGTTTTAGCTTATTATGGTGGGTGGACAAGATGCGAATCGGTCCCTTTTAATGTTGCCATTGGACTTGCCATAAGCCATGATGATGGCAAAACTTTTACCAAGGCAGGAAGCGGGCCAGTATTATCCTACACGGTTAATGAACCTTTTGTTTTAAGTGGACCAAAAATTAGAAAATTCAACGATCGGTGGTATTTGTTTTATATTGCAGGGCAAAAATGGATTGAGAATAATGGCAATCCTGAACCGGTCTATAAAATAAGAATGGCTTTTTCTGATGATGGCATTAATTGGATTAAAACGGATAAAAATCTTATTGATAGCAAAGTTGAAGAAAATGAAGCTCAGGCAAGCCCGGATGTGTTTTTCCATAATGGTAGGTATCACATGTTTTTTTGCTACAGGTATAGTTTAAATTTCAGAGGAAGGGAGAATGGGTACCGAATTGGTTATGCAACTTCGGTCGATTTAGTGAACTGGGTTAGAAATGATGAAATAGCCGGCATCGATATTTCAGAAGAAGGATGGGATTCAGAAATGATTTCTTATCCCCATGTGTTTGATCTTGATGGCAAAATTTATATGATGTATTTAGGAAATCAGGTCGGAAGATATGGGTTTGGTCTGGCTCAACTGGAAGGTGAATTGTAATTTTCAAAGGAGATTTATTTATGAAATGGAGGAAACTCGGAAAAATATTTGATCCGACAGAACACAAACTAGCGAATAACTGTGTCGATTTTGCGCAATCACCTCAAACGTTGGTGTTTGATAATTTTGTCCGAATTTACTTTTCAACAAGACAGAAAGATAAATCAGGCAAATACCTGAGCCATATATCATTCGTCGACATGGATAAAAGTTTTAAAGAAATTTTGAATATCTCTTCTCACACTGTAATTGAATTAGGTGCCCTTGGTTGTTATGACGAACATGGAATTTTCCCCTTAAATATTTTAAAAGACAAAGATAGCGTGCTGGGATATATCGGTGGCTGGAGCAGGAGAGTATCAGTTTCCGTTGAAACCTCTATCGGTTTGGCAATAAGTCATGACAATGGTTTGACATTTAGCAGGATTGGAAACGGACCGGTTTTAACTTCCTCACTAAATGAACCATTTTTAGTCGGCGATCCATTTGTTTCTATCAGTGGATCCACATATCACATGTGGTATATCTATGGTGTGAGATGGATTACCCATCCGGATGAAGAATACCCTCAGCGTGTTTACAAAATTGGACATGCAACCTCTGAGAATGGATCATCATGGGTAAAAACCGGCAGACAATTAATCACTGATTATCTTAATGCGGATGAATGCCAGGCACTCCCCACCGTGGTTGAATACAATGGAAAATATCACATGTATTTTTGCTATAGACAAGTTGCTGGCTTTCGGCAAAATAAAAATAACGCATATAGGATTGGATATGCGTTTTCCGATGATCTGGTGAATTGGAAAAGAGATGATGATCAGGGAGGAATTTATGTTTCTCAAACCGGTTGGGATTCAGATATGCTTTGTTACCCGCACGTTTTTCACTGTGACGATAAACTGCTGATGCTATACAATGGCAATGAGTTTGGCCGCTTTGGGTTTGGACTTGCTGTTCTTGAGGATTAACAGTTGTTTCATTCAAATACAGGTATGAATCAAAAGGATATAACATATAAAACCAAGATCGCATCCGAGGAAGAAATTTATCTTCACCTCATCGAATGTAGCAGTAATTTCATCCCGGATCTCAGGGAAACAGTTGATGTTAAGGAATACGCAAGAAAAATCCACCAAAATGCTACAACATTTGAAGCATGGGGAAATAACAGATTAGTAGGATTGGTTGCCGTGTATCTCAATGACTTTGAAGCACGGTCAGCATATATTACCAATGTAAGTGTGACAAGGGAATATTTGGGGTTGGGCGTTGCTTCAATATTGTTGAAAATGTCTATTCTTCAGGCGAGAACAAATAATTTTTCAACAATTATTTTGGAAGTAAACATAGCAAACTTGCCAGCAGTGAAGTTATATGAAAAATATGGATTTACCATGGTTGAAAAAAAAGGAACTTCCTTGATAATGAAACTTGTTTTTTAACAACGGAATTCAATCAGAAACGTTTAGAAAATTATCTATTTTTAAAATCCGAAGACGATGAGTAACACAAGAAACTACAATGAAGAATTAAAGGATACTGCAGACCATAAATACGGCTATAGCTTCGATTTTGATGTAATGCACCCATTTATGTTGAAATCATTTATCCCGTTTTTTAAACAGGGGAATTTTTTGGAATTGGGTAGTTACAAAGGACATTTTACAAAAAGAATTCTTCCCTACTTTAAAGATATTACTTGTGTTGAGGCTTCGGATCAGGCTATTGCAGTGGCAAAGAAAGAATTTGGGGATAAAGTTGTTTTTGTGAACTCCCTATTTGAAAATGCTTCTCTTCCGGTGAAATATGATAATATTATTTTAACACATGTGCTGGAACATATCGACAATCCTGTCCAGTTATTAAGAAGAATAAATGATGAATGGTTGTCTGATAATGGCAGGTTTTTCCTGGTCTGTCCAAATGCAAATGCTCCTTCAAGGCAAATTGCTGTCAAAATGGGTTTAATAAGTAGTAATTCAGCCGTAACACCTGCAGAATCAGAGCATGGCCATAGAATTACATATACGCTTGACACACTGGAAAGAGATGCCCGGCTGGGAGGATTAAAGGTAGTCCACCGTTCCGGTATTTTTTTTAAAGCATTGGCGAATTTTCAGTGGGATAAATTGCTGAATACAGATATTATTTCACCTGAGTATCTAGAAGGCTGTTTCCAATTGGGGCAGCAATATCCCGATCTTTGTTCGAGTATTTTTTTAATGTGTGAGAAAGGGAAATAGAACAGAAATAAACGGTTAAATTCAATCCATGAAAAAAATATCTGTTGTAATTCCTGTCTACAATAATGAAGGATCACTTGAAATTTTGTACGAAAGACTTATTTCAACAATTAAGTCATACAACAACTCATTTACTTATGAGCTGATTTTTATCAACGATGGTTCGAAAGATAATTCTTTAAATATCCTGATAGGTTTGCAGCATAATGACCCGGGAGTGCTGGTAATCAACTTTTCTCGGAATTTTGGCCAAATGGCAGGAATTCTGGCAGGGTGGAAATATGCCTCAGGGGATGCGGTTGTTAATATTTCCGCTGATTTACAAGACCCTCCCGAATTAATCGCAAAAATGTTGGAGGAATGGGAACACGAAAATGAAATTGTAATCAATTACCGGGAAGCCAGAAATGATAGTACTTCATCTGCGATTACATCCAGGATTGCCTATAAACTGTTCAGATATTCATTACCTACGTTACCTCCCGGAGGTTTTGACTATGCTCTGTTAGACCGGAAAGCAATGGATGCCTTAAATAGTCTCACGGAGAAAAACAGGTTTTATCAGGGTGATATTTTGTGGGTCGGGTTTACAATAAAATATTTACCATACCAGAGAGCTGAAAGAGTGCACGGTAAATCTGGCTATAATTTTGTAAAGCGTTTTGGTAATTTCATGTCAGCATTTCTCAATGTAAGTTATTTCCCGATCCGTTTAATGTCATTAATCGGATTTATCACGGCAGTCTCCGGGTTCCTCTATTCTCTATCAATTCTGCATGCCTATTTTATCGAAAAAACTCCTTTTAGTGGATGGGCGCCACTCATGATGCTTTTCTTGATCATTGGTGGTTTATTGATGATAATGCTGGGCGTAATAGGGGAGTATATCTGGAGAATCTATGATGAAGTCAAACATAAACCCAATTATATTGTTAAAGACGTATTCAAATCAAAATGAAAAAAAGAAGCAATTATTCGAAAGAAGAGAAACAAATTAATCCCAAAGGCAAAAAGGTTCAGAATGTTGTTAAGCGAACCCCTGTACAGTACAATTTTAAAATTGTTTCCGGGATTGGATTTTTAATTTCTTTGATTTTACTTGTTGTCTGTTATCAATATTTTGGTTCTTATTTTGAAATGAATGACGACCCTCGATATGTCATGGCCATGAAAGGATTTGCATCCCCGTTGCCCTATGATAATTTCGTTTCGGTTTATAAGGTTACCATTTCGTTGTATATCCTCCTGTACAAGTACTTCCCAAATGTTGGCTGGTATGGATATTCAATGTTCTTATTGCTTTTGGGTTCATTGTTTAATTTCTATATTACGCTGTATTTATTTGCAAAAAACCGAATCTCCTTCCCTTTGATAATATCAATATTTATTGCTTTTTGTTTTGGGATATTTTTTCAAAATATTTATTGGATAAACTTTACCCGGCCTTCAATCCTGGCAACATCAAGTTTTATCATTCTTTTAGGGGCTTTATATTTGAATACTGAGGTGTTGAAAAAAAACAAGTGGATTTTACTTTTCCCTGCTGTGATTTACATGATTGGTCATTGTACAAGACTTGATGCAGGATATTTGGGCTTCGTATTTGGATTTTCTTTCATTATGTTGGTCATTATTTTTCAAAAAAATATTCTTCCCTTTCTCATTAAATTTATACTGCCGGTGGTTTTGTTTATTCTTCTTGTTACCATGATAGATGCAGTTTCTAAAAGGAATAACAGTAGAAACGCCGCTTTCCTGGAAAAAACTGAAATAATCAGACAACTAATTGATTATAGAAATGCCGCCGCTTTTATTCCCCAAAACATAAATGACACAATAGCATACAATGCAATGATCAATGCGAGATATTGCAGTGACGATAAGGTGGTTTCAATCGACTTCCTTAAGAAGTTAACCAATAAATCACCATTAATTGAAAGTGGCAATCAATTGAAATTTAAGGATGAATTTGGGGCTTTCATAAAAAGCTTGGATGAGGCGAACAATATTGCAAAAAATTTTAACGTTGCCCTGTTATTTATCCTGTTCATTTGGTTCATCACATCTGTAAAGCGAAACTATATTGGGTTTCTTAAATATCTGCTGTTTCAGATATTTTTCATCCTTTTAATTGCAGGCATGAGTTACTACATGAAGCTGCCTGCCAGAATTTTTAATCCCTTAATCGTGCTGTTAACCTTTTCAAACATCTTATTTTTGTTTTCTATGTTTAAGTTTGAAAAAAAGCTGTGGTATTTTACATTATCTATTCCCATTATTGCCGCACTTTTCTCTGTGCCACAATATTCACAGGCTAATAGTAAATTGATAGCTGGTTATAAATCATTTGGGAAAATAAATCATTTGATGTTCGACGACATGAACTCAAATTTTAGTAATACCATTTTCATCCCTACCAACTTGAGGAGTTGGGAAATGCATAACGCCACAGATCCTGTGCATGAAGTGAATTTTAAAAATAAAAACTGCTATGTCTACTTAACAATCGAACTTTCTTTGGCTCCTGAAACCCAGGATCAACTTGTTAGTAAGTTTGGAACGTATGACCACGCTGAATTATTTAAGAAAATAAGCGAAATGAATAACGTGGTTTTTGTCTCGGATGATAATTTTAATAATTTTTTAAGAGCATATTATCACTTTCTGTACAAACAGGATTATTATTTTGAACAGATTCCAAATATTACACCATCATTTTATCAGTATACCGGATTAAATTATTACAGACTGAAAAAATGATCAATCATCCTGTGGTACGGCTTATCCGACAAAATATTTTCAGCCTGCAGTTCTATAAATATGTTCTGGTGGGATTGGTAAATGCAGCACTGTCAACGCTTGTTTACCTCTTTTGCCTTCGGATACTTACGATGCACTATCTTTGGGCTTTTAGCATATCCTGGTTGTTCGGAATATTACTCACCTATGTAATTAATTTTCTGTTAGTCTTTAAACCTGACGAAAAATTGGAATTCAGAAAAAGGCTGCCTAAATATTTTATCGTTTATTGCTTATCCTATACCTTGAATTTATTGCTGTTGAAAATATTGGTTTCCACAACACAGGCCGACCCGTTTTACCTGCAGTTCCTGATCCTTCCTTTAGTAATAGTTATTAATTTTACTGGATTCAAATACTGGGCTCTGAAGTAACAGAATTTAATTTCGATTGTTTTTTCCTTTTGAATGAGATGTCAATTACAACCAGAATAAGATATATTAGCAGGCCAACAAATGAAAGAATAATTGTGGTGGCGAAATATGGTGGTTTATAATATAACTCAATGCTATGCCGGCCTGGATCTAAAATTAAACCGTTAAATCCAAGATTGCAAAGGATGGGTTTTGCTTCCTTACCGTCTATTCTTGCATTCCAACCGCGGTCAAAAGGTATACTAAAGAATAAAAGTTGGGGCTCCATAATATCAATTGTGCCGTTGATCTTGTTATTCGAAAAATGTGTGATCTGAAGTGTATCCCGCTTCCGGTCATGGCAAGCGTTTCCGATAGCCTCCCAGGTCGGAATTTTCATGGTATCGGTAATGCTGAATTCCTTTAATTTCAAGTATTCGCTGCTCACAGGCTCTTCAGCAACAACAGCCTGTAATAGAACAAGATCTTTTTGTAAACGTGATAATTTCTGATATTTTGAGATCGTAATATATTTATCATAAGTATTCCCAAGAGGGAGGAAAAACCGGTTTTGTAAAACCTTTACGTCTCCAATCTGAGTTACTGAATCATAGCCCATTTGCATAAAAACCGGCCTGGGATTTTTACTCAGGTTATATTTAACACTTCCGAAAATTTGCAGCAATGGCCGTCCCGACAATCCTGGAGCCCACCTCGACTCAGTTTCATTCCCTTTATGAATAACTTCAGTTTCTTCAAGAAACCGGATATAATACTTTTGGTTGAACGAATAGTATGACATCGTCCCAAAATATCCTTGCGCCTTGGCATCGTTATAGCTGTTATGGATGGTAGGGCCTGAATTATAGTCCTTATTCATTCTGAAAAAGCCATTATCTTGCTTTTTGATAAAATCTAAGGCTTCAACGGTGTAATCATTATATCCGACCTTTTGAAGGCGCTCTGTGTGTGTAATACACACTCTGTCATTTACCGTCTTGTAGTTGAAATAACCCAGTTCTACAAATACGACAATCACAATCAAAGCCATCACAGGTCCCTTTTTATTGGTATAACTCAGAAGGTAAATTAATATACTGTATACAATGATCAGCAAGGCGACAATGAGTTGCTGTGGTTTGTTGATTACCTGATCAATTCCGATAAACGGATAATAAAGGAGAACGAGAAGGATAGCCGAATTTATCAGCAATAAAACCAAACTGATTTTATTCTGTTTTTCAATTTCATGAATTACCTGGAGGCTGTAAAATAACAATGTTATTGAGACCAAAATAGAAAAGCCACGGTAATAATCGCCGGCAAATGCCCAAAATGCATACCTGAACCACGGAAAAATGATCGGAATAATAAAAACTGCAAGAAAAATTGCATAGACGATTTTTTTCTTCTTGTTTAATATGGTAAAAACCTGGGAAAAAATTACCAGAGGTAGTATCCCGATATACGTCATTGGGGCCTCGAGATAATTGCCCCAACCCTTGAAATTGCTGCCATTACCAAGCATATCATTTGAAAAAGTCCGGAAAAGTACAGTGACATAATGAATAGGTTGCTCAATAAAGAATATGGATCTTGAAAGTAAAAGGTTGAAATAGGAAGAACTTCCGCTAACCCGCGGACTGTCTAACATTAATTGTACGCCACTAACAAAGAAGAAAGTACTGATGAATATCCCTAGTAAAGCCAGTCCAAATAATTTAACACCATTGAAAAAAAGGTTTTTCCATGAAAAATCATCTGATGAAAAATGTCTGAAAAGAAAATATATTATCAGGAAAAGACCGTAAAAATACAGATCAAAGGGTCGCATTATGCATATAAGTGCTATGGCAATAGGGAAGAGGTACCATGAATTCTGCTTAAATAATTTCTCAAACCCCAATAGAAGAATCGCAAGGTAGCATGCCTCTGCCGAAAACACGATCCAGGAGCCGCCGACAATCATAAATCCACTGAACGAGTAGAGTAATGCACCAATTAAGGCATTCGTATTCGACAAATTCAAGACTTTAAGAAATTGGAAGAAAACAAAAGCTGTTAAAATAATTTTGGTTAATTCAGTCCATAGCATTCCATACATGACATTATTTTCACCAAAAAAATAAATTATCCAATAGAATGGATCGACTAAACTTGTAGATATTATTTCTTGCCCCATTCCCTGGTCAAACGACCACAGTGGAAAACCTTCAGAATTGAGGTATTTTGTTAAGGATTTATATATTGGAAAAGATTGATTAACGGTATCACTCCCTATATCCTTGAATAAATAATAAACATTGCCAAGAATAAAATTGTGAAAAATCAATAGAATTAATAACGAAACAAGCCCCAGTGTGATCCATAAACCATGTTTTTGTAAATAAGGATCAAGAAAAAACGGAGTAGTTGGTGTTTTACTTAGTTCCTTTTTTACCGGAGTTTTGGTGGACTGCTTGCTTACAGGTTTATGGGTTTGTTTTTGCTTCATGTGATTTATTTTGACATTTGTATTTTTTACTTTGATTTCCCCTGACATTCTTTTTGATATATCTCGTAAGCCTCTTTATACCCCAATTGAACAGCTTTCTGGAGGTCAACACAAGCAAGGTCTTTTTTTCCGGTGTTAAGATAAATTAAGGCACGGTTTAAAAATACCATGGCGTAATCAGGTTTTATCTTGATGGCAGCACTCATGTCTTTCAATGCTTCCTGGAATTTTCCAACACTTGCATTGGCAATACCTCGGCCGGCAAATGCTTCTGCATAGTCTTTTTTTGCGGCGATGGCCCGGTTGAAAGAGGCAATGGCATCCACAAACTTTCCTGTTTTTCCGTATGTGTTCCCAAGGTTAAACCATGCTTCATAGTAATCTGCTTTCAGCTCAATCGCACGCTTATACATTGAAATCGCTTCCTGATATTTCCCCTGACCATCTAAAACCTGTGCGTCTTTATTGAATTGCTCGTACGGTGGGGTGGTTTGTATTGGCTTTAGTCCTAAGTTTTTACTGTAGGATTCGGCACCGAAATTGGGATCAGTTTCAACTGCTTTTTTATAATCAGCTGTTGCACCGGTCATGTCATTCATAGCCTTTTTAATGAGTGCCCTTGTAAACCATAGATCAGCCATCCCGGTATTGAACCTGATGGCTTCCGAATAATCATTTAATGCCAATTGGTAATCCTTTTGTATAAAGTAAATCGCTCCCCTGTTTTTATAGGCAAGATAATCCTTAGGTTTAGCTTTCATACTGCGTCCGTAATCAGCGATCGCCTCCTTGTTTTGCCCCAACTGAAAGCGCAGATTCCCCCGGTTATTATAAAATTCACTGTTCTCGGGCTGGATTTCAATAGCTTTGTCATAATCACCGATGGCTCCTGCAAGGTTTCCCATCGCCTTCTTTACAAAAGCCCGGTTGGCATAGGCATCTAACATTCCGGGTTTTATTTCCAGTGCCTTGGTGAAATCTTTTAAAGCACCGGTATTATCGTTCATGTCGAAGAGTACATTCCCTCTGCTCAGGTAAAGTTCAGGTTGATCTGGCTTCATCCTGATAGCAACCTCATAGTCAGCAATGGCACCCTTATAATCCTTTAAACTACGTCGCGCAAGGGCCCTGTTTATGTACGCATTTACAAGCGATGAATCATGCGAAATAACGAAATTAAGATCCTCAATGGCCCCTACGTAATCGTTTGTCTTGGTTTTTGCATTGGCCCTGTTGATATACGCACTGTAATACAAAGGAGAAACCCGTATTGATTGATCGTAATTTGATATGGCAACTGCATAATTTCCGGTATCGCTATGTGCATTGCCCAGATTGTACCATGCAAGAGGAATCTCGCTGTTCTTTTGAACAACGTCCGTCCAAAGTGTGAAATTATTTTTCCAGGTCATTGTTCTCCCAAATGTCATTGCACCCAATAACAGCAAATAAATACCGGCAAAAATATATGGAGCGTTGATATTGGGTAGAAATTTTTTCTCTGTAATTATGTATCCAAACAGAAAACAATATCCGAAAGAGGGGATATAGGCATACCTGTCTGCCATGATAGCTCCCCCCACAGGCAGCAACTGTAACAGGAGGAATATATTTACCAGAAAAAAACTCAATCCAAAAAATACAGGTTTTGACCGTTTAAAAGTAAAAAAGAGTAGCGAAAAAAATGCAACAACAAAAATGGGTGAAAGATAGTAGATTATTGGTAAATCTGCGCCTGGTGAAAGATTCGGATATGGATAATAAGCTGATAGGAATATCGGCAGGATCAGTTTTCCAAGGTATAGAAGAAAGCCATACGAGGAGAAGAAAATTCGCTGTTGTCCTTCAGTATGAACCATCTCAGTGGCTGAAACACCCTGTTGGGCCTGGATGGCTACCATACCAAATATTGCAGCCAGAATAAAGTAGGGAACTTTATCAATCAGACTCTTAGCATCAAATAATTTTTTTCCCTGTAAGTAATCAACCAGGAACAAGGTAACAGCCAATGAAACTGCCTGACCTTTAGAGAAAAGTGACAAGATAAAGAAGCTGATGCTGAACCAATACCATTTCCTTTCCTTTTTCTTATTGTACCGGACGTAACTATACAGCGCAAGAAGGTAAAAAAAAGCATATAATACATCTTTTCTTTCAGAAACCCACGAAACCGATTCAACATGAAGGGTGTGAACACCAAAAAGCAATCCTGCAATTACAGAAAGGTTAAATTTCCCGGTTAAGGCAAAAATGATAAGAAATACCAGCACTGCGTTACTTGCATGCAGTAACAGGTTGGTAAAGTGATAGGTAAATGGGTTTATTCCACTGATTTGATAATCAATGGCAAGTGAAATCATTGTTAATGGATGATAATTTCCCATGTAAGCATTACTGAAAATCCATTTTATGTGATCCCATGATATCACCTGGATATAGGAATTCTCACTGATATATACACGGTCGTCCCAATTGGTAAGTTGATTGAATAAGGTTGGGAAAAAAACAATCAGTGTAACCGCGAAAATTACAGCGCTCCACAATATCTTCGACTGAAAAAACGGTTCACTATTCTTCTTTAACATTGGATGCGATTTTAATTTGGCAAATATAGAAAATATCTCAACTACATATAGGTGAATCAGCAAGGAATGACATCTTTGTAGTTACTCCATTCATTGCTTCTGTATGATTGTTTTGATTGCTTTTAACTTCAGGAATCCTTCAGTGATAAAGAATCATTATGCGATTAATCTGCTATTTTTTTGCATATTTACAAAATGTTTTTAATGGGGATGAACCAATGAAGAGAGTTTCTAATATTTCACAGAAGAATAAAAAATCAGAATCTGGTAATGCAGTGCTAAAGTATTCATACTTATTGCTTATAATCATTCCATTGGTATTGTTTATTCCTTCTTTGCGCAATGGCTATGTCTATTTTGATGATGATATTCTGATCCTCGACAATCAGGCTAAAATTACCAACCCTGATAATTTTTTAAAGACCTTTAAAACGGATGCATTTTTTAACAATACCAGCCCTTATTACAGGCCTATGCTCAATGTTTCATTGATGTTGGATTCACAGGTGGCGGGAACAAAACCGGGATTCTATCATTTCATGAACCTGCTGTATCATATACTTTGTTGCATTACGCTGCTTTGGTTGCTTCAACTTCTTGGGTTAAGTCGTGAAAAAGCATTTGCCGGTTCTGTTATTTTTTCAATTCACCCTTTGATGGCAAGTGCAGTTTTCTGGATTCCTGCAAGAAATGATCTTTTGGTTACTCTTTTTGGATTACTCTTCCTTTCACTTAGCATTATCTGGTTCCGGCAAAGAAAACCTTTATTACTCCTTGCTTCCATTTTTTCTTTCGCATTAGCACTTTTTTCAAAAGAATCTGGAATTTTATTACCTGTTTTATTGATTATTTATCTCTTTTCAACAAAGCAATTAACCTGGGACAAGAGGACGGCTATGCTATTTTCTGGAATAGTTTTAATCACCATTGGTTGGTTTATCCTTCGAACAACATCTATTTCAAGAGTAGGCACCTGGCAACTGGGACTTTGGGCTATATGGGCGAATTTCCCTTTTCCATTCGAAATCATTGCAAAATTTTTTCTTCCGTTCAATCTGGCAGTAACACCAGTTTACACCTCTCTTTACACAGGAATAGGTATACTGATATCAATATTGATTCTAGGTTTTTTCCTGATCAGTAAAGAGAAAGTTGTTTGGCTATTTGTTTTTGGAATAATATGGTACGTGGCTTTTTCTTTACCGAATATGTTTGTCAGGCTGGATACATCTGCCGATAACTATGATTACCTTGTCCACCGGTCATATTTGCCGCTGGCTGGATTACTGATTTCACTATTGGTTATTATTCCAGAGAGATGGGTAAAGCTCAATTTGCGCATAAATATTGCCTGGCTTACTATTGTGATGATTACACTTGCCATTAATTCCATGTTCTTGGGAACAAGATACAAAGATGCCAATTCTTTTTGGGGTTCTTCTATTGTTTATAAACCCGGGAAAGCCTGGTTTCATTACTTCCTGGGGCGCTCTTATTTCAAACAACAGGATTATCCCTCCTTTGAATATCACCTGAGAAAAGCCATCAGCATAAAAAAGCATCCACGATTTCTTTACCATTTAGGTATGATCTATTTTGTTGACAAGAAGTCTTATGATTCCGCTTTTTTACTTTTCAATGAAGCTCGGGCTTTAGGATTCACGGAACCTGAAGGAAATGCCAATTATGTAAAGTTGTGTGTTGAAACTGCACGGCGGTTCTTCGAACAGGCTCAATATAAAAAGGCTGTTGAACGTTCGCAGCTTGCTGTAACCCTCGATCCTTTAAACTCAATAGCTATATATAACCTGGGGTTGTACATGGTATATTGCGGAGAGGAAAAAAAAGCGGCACCACTATGGCGCCGCTCACTTGTAATAGATCCTGAACTTAAAGAAGCATATAGAAGCCTCTATTTTTATTATCTCAATAACACCACCAACCGCGATTCGATCGAATATTTCGCCCGTGAATTCAGAAAACGGGGTGGTGTTTTATAGTTCGATGCAATTCAAACGATCTCAATTCTTGAGCACTACTATTTTTCAATCGCCCCATCGGCATTGAAGACAGAAGTTTGCTTATACTGGAAGGTGATTTTATAGGTCACTTTCCCTGCAGCATCAGTTAGTTCATAAATATCCAGAATTTCATTATTTGGGTATTGCTTATTCATCTGGGTTATGATTTTTTTTGGCAGGAAGGAAATATGCAGTCTTTTCTCAACGCGTAATATTTTTCCGGTTGAATCAAAAACTGCAAAAGCAGGCTTTTGCATGATTAAAAGTGTACCACTATAATTAGCTCCTTCTTTCACCCAGGTAACAGGCACAGCCTGAGTCTGAGGAAATTTAAAAAGCATAGCGTTTTTAACAGCAGTCGGAACGACTATATTGCTGGCATCCTGGGCAAGCAAAAAGCCTGAAAATAATAATCCACCAATTAATAATAAAATAGTTTTCTTTAGCATTGTTAAATATTTATTAAGTGAATAAAAAAACTGATTTTCTTACAATGATTGATATTGAAGCAATCTCAAGTAAGAAAATCAGATTTCATAAAATTTATCCAGATAGAATCGAAAATAGCAACCTACTGAAGGTTTAGTTTTCTATTTCATCCGGTTGGGATTTCTCTTTACGCATGGTGTAAAGTTTCTTACCGCCGTAGGCCAAGCCCAAGGCAAGTAAGATCCCCATCCCTCCATCGATGGGAGCGCCTACTGGCACACCACCACCACCCGGGCCGCCTGTCCCGCCTCCATTTGGTGGGGGCGGCACATCAGAAATACTAAGTAACGGCAATGCCATAATGCAAAAAAGAACAAAAATTATTTTCAATGTTTTCATAGTCTGATATATGTTGTTTTTATAGCTGTTGAATATTGTATTAACGGATAAACACTTTTTCTGAAGAAGTCGATTTGTCGCCAATCACTTTGACAAGATAATAGCCTGACTCTACATTGAGGTCAATTCTGTTGATTGAATTTCCCTTAATAGATTGAATTTTGATCTGTTTGCCAAGAAGGTCATAAATTACAATCTCTCCGTGCAAATCCGTCGCAATATTGACATAAACAATATTTTCTGATGAATAGATTTTGATATTGTTACTGGTGTTTTCCCCTACGCCTGACACAGGTGAAAAGCGAAGGTTAAACCTATGTGCTGTTCCGCCAGGACCAGCAGTGAATTCATAAACCGGATTCAAATTCAGGTTTTGGGTTTTACCTAAAAGAAGGTCTTCCAGGTAAATGTCTGGTTCCTGGGAGAAGGATTCAACTCCTAAAGCTGTAATAGTATAGGTGTCGTTTACAATTGCCTTTAATCCAATCGGCACTACGGTTTGTGCCGTCATTTCCGGGATGGAATTGATTGAAAGTTTATTATTTGCCGTGATTGAATAAATCTGAGGACAATTGCTGAAGCCAAATAATTTATAAGCATCATATTCGCTATCGAAACCTTCCGTAGCATCGCTATTAAACCGAACAGATGTCTCATCTTCCAGATTGATGCCATTCACTTTAAGACTTAATTCTCCACTGGAGCTGCTTTTAACATAGGCACCCGCAGAATGTACACGGTTTGCATTGGGAATGGTGAGGGAGCCACTGGTAAAACCGGCTGTTACGTGCACAAAAAAACCTTGTTCTGCCGGGATTGCATAAGTTGAGGCATCCGTGGTTAGTCTGGTGATGTAAGTTACGCCATCATAAAAATACGCTGCTGCATCTACATTCGTTCTGGTTACAGAGGAATTCCATTTAACTGCTGACGGGAATGAATTGCCGATCAGGTTAAATCCTGTTGTGTCTTTTGAATGTAAGTTGGTTAAGCCAGTGTACGATTGGTTTCCTGAATTCAGTGACCCCCCTGTAAATACAATAACCTGATTTGAGGGAGTTGCTGCAGAATATCCTTTTTTAGGCACCAAGGGCCTGGTAAGGGGTAAGGTAAGGGGTTTCCAGTATCCATTGGTCAATGTATCTTCTTTCCATTCATTCAAAAGCGAACCGGCATAGGAACTGATTGTAGCGCCTGATACAGGCGACGATATATAGTGCCAGGTGATAGTAGTTGGCGGCCAGCCCACCCAGTTACCTGTCGTATAGCGTTGCACTGTGGTAGAACCGACAACGGTTGTATTATTTGCCAGGTCGACAAATGATCCGGTTGCTGTAGCATCACCCTGAATCCACATGTTACCTTTAACGCTCAGTGATTTACCAGCAATAACAGTGAGTTTACCAGCAGGATTAATTATAAGATCTCTTGCACTTGGAGGATAGGTAGTATTTGAGTCAATTTTTACGATATCCCCGGTTATGCTAACATTTACGTTTCCTGTTGGCATAAAACCTGTTGGAACTGCACTCCCATTCATTAGTTGCCAAGTAGCAGCACTCCTCCATAATAAGGCACTTCCTGTCGTGACAGACTTAACTGAGAGAAACCCTGATCCACTCATTGTTGCATCGGTATAAAGTACTGATAAGGGATCTCCTAACTCATCATAAAATTTAGAAACAGGCGCAGGGTCAACGGGAGCTTTTCTCAAATGAATAACTGTTGAGCCACCGTTATAAATAAATTGTAAGGTTAGCAGTACAGTTGGAATATTAAATACCACGTTAGTGCCCGATCCAATTATTCCAATGTATGAAGTTGTAGAATTATAGTATGCATTTGTTGCAGCTGCATTAAAACCCGTATACAATGCAGTAACAAATGGCAAAGCTGGTGTTAAAACAGCTTTATCATAAGATAAATATAAATCAGCAGATTCAAAAGTTGATTTCACATATACCGGGACTTGCACAATTTGACCAGGAACAAGGGATGATTGGTCAGGTTGCAGAGTGACTAAAGTTTGTCCAGTAGCAATTCCGCTCCAAAGGACAAGAAACAATGCCAGCACAGGTAATCCCAAGAAAGTTGCTATCTTTTTCATATTTTTAATTTTATTTTTAAGATGTTAAGTTTAATTTAATAAGAACCGTTTACATCGCCGGAGCAGAGACCCGTGAAGTTCTGATTGGGAAGATTTGCACAATTGATCAGGACATTCGGGTTCTGGAAAATCCAATCCGGGGCTTTGAAGCTGGGATTTGGTGTTAACAAGGCGATTCTTCTTCTGATGGCAGTAACGTCAGTTCCATCAATAGTGCCACTTTGACTCACATCCGCCGATCGCAGGCGAAGCGGAGAGTTAAGCGTACTCGACAAAAGAGCAATATACCGCCTGATGTTGGTTACATCCGATCCGTCAACACCATCCCAAGCTTTTGTTGTACTGGCATAAATATAATATGAGCCATTGGGTACAAAAACTTCGTAGTATCCATTGGCGTCTGTTGTTGCAGTATAGAGGGTTGCCGGAAGGGGCGCAATGGCAGGAGGAATTGGTTCCGCACCATTTTTAATTTGAATTGTAACACCGTCCAGTGGCGCGCTGGAAGGGGCATCATAGGTAAGTATACCACTGATTTTAAACAGCAGGTCAATACCACCTTGAATCCAGTTTGCAGGAACGGTCTGAACTGTTATTGGTGGTGTGGGATCTACAATCCCTGTTAACAGGCACCCGTCATTGAAACTGACTGCTGCCCCGCAACCGCCTCCATTGCTATAGTCAAAACGTAATTTAAGAAACTCACCATTGATGTCGGCGCCTGCCGGGTTGGACCAAGTAATATAAATCCTATGATTGGGAAGGTCCAAATTTATTACGGTACCTGGTTTGGTATTAATCGCATCGATATAACTCAACTTGGTAAAATCGTAACTAACTCTTATATCTGCCGCACCCATACTCAGAGGTAAACCTGAGAAACTAATAGGAATTTCAACAGCAGAACCTGAGACTCCGGTAACATACCCAAGTGTAGCATTCGAGGGAGCAAGAGCAGGTGTAACTGTGGCATTAGTATAGGCAACCTGAACTGTACCAACAACTCCGGAATTATAGGTATTGAATACGCAGGAATTGCCAAAGCTAACATTTGCCTGGCCGATTCCATTGTATTTGAATTTAAGTTTGAAAAAAATGCCGTTGATAATTGGAGCAGTGGGGTCCGACCATGTAATCGTAAGAGTTCCGGAAGCCTGACTTGCAAACAACCCTGATGGAACCGGGCTGGCTATGCCGATAAATGATAATCTGGGGGAATCGTAAGGGATGGTAAGTGTAAAAGCCTGTGTTCCTCCGGAAGGGCCGTCTGGAAATCCTGTGAGGGTTACAGGAACTTCAAAGTCAATTCCTTGGACAGCAGTTGTGATCGAGCCCAGCACTGCAGTTGCAGTTGGTGCTGCAAGAGATACGGTTCCGCCCGAGTACGATATTGGAACATTGGTAACAGGAGTTGGAGTTGAAATGAGGCAGCCACCGATAAAATCAACGTTGGTGACCGTACTTCCAATATAAACGAAGTTTAATAAAAACTTGTTTGAATTTGCATTCACATTTGCACCACCGGAATTAGTGTTAGTCCATGTGATCGTAATAACACCTGTGCTGGCGTTTGAATTATAGTTCATACCTGACAATAAGGTACCAATTCCGGTTACACTGACGAATGTCAATTTTGTTGGATCGTAATGAACCTTTTGAGTGATAGCCGCTACTGATGGTAGAGAAGTATACTCAAGTGGTATCGTCACATTACCTCCTGTTGCTGCGGTTGCTGGCACTAAATTGGCTTTTTGAGCAAGTCCGGTATTCATGCTTACTGAACCATTGGTATAGGTTGGATAGATGACAGTAAGGCCTTGCGTAACTTCACAATTAGTGGGATTGGCATGAAGAAAATTCAGAGGACTAGTTGTCATCCCCTTATAAAAAAACTTTAAATCCATCAGCTTTCCATCTCCTGCGGCGTTACCAAATGTCACGAAGGTTGACCATGTGCCAACGATGTTGATGACGTTTCCTGTAACTGTTGGTGGCAAAAAACCACCTGGAGACCCGGAAGGCAATGTAATACCATTAAAGTCCATTACAGCAGGATCAAATTGGATATAAAAAGTGATGGCTCCGATGCCAGTAAAGCCTGTTACGTTCAGGGGAACTGAAATGTTTTCACCTGGGCTGGTTAGAACCGCAGGAGCCAGAGTAACTGTTTGACTATGTACGGCTGCTCCCAATAACACGAGGAAGAGCATCATCAATGTAAATTTTTTTGTCATAAGATAAAAGTATAAAGGTTATTAATATTTACTAAAGATGTATATGGTTATATGTAAAATGCTTAACTAAACTGTTTGATCATTTTTCTGCAGGCTGTAAAACCTGAATTTTGATTTTTAAAAACTAACTTGTAAAAATAGATCCCAGGCGAAAGAACTGATGCTTCGAAATGAATTTTGTAAGTGCCTTTAACTTGAATTTCGCGAACTGGTTGTCCAACTAATTTTCCACAAATATCCAGAATTTCAAGGGTAACACTGCCGTTGTCTGGCAGGGAGTATTCAATAATTGTGAACTCTTTTAAAGGGTTTGGTTTGTTTTGCATTAAAAAATCGTTTTCTGCTGCATAACCTGAAATCGAAGCCAGGGTATCAACAGTTAGAATTGCGGACAAGGTGGTTGATGTGCAATGTTGTGTATTCAGATTGCAAATATACTGATATTTATTAAAAGCGGGAGGAGCATAGGCAAGTGACAATTGAGGTGTATGGGTTCCCTCATAGAATGAATTATCTGAAAGATCAGACCAGGTTTGACCATTGTCTGTGCTTTCTTTCCAAATGAAGTTTGGATTATTAGATGCGTTGGTTGTAAAAGTTGTGTGCGCCCACGGTTTAACGGTGGTATCCTTCGGTTGCAGTGTAATTTCAGGAAAGATTTCTGCAACAACAGAACCGCTGATATAATTGACAGGAAGAATTTGAAGCTGATTGTTTGAAATTTCACAATTCTGTTTAAACGTAACAGAGGATGTTTTGCCCTTATAAGCAAAACGGATATCGAAAAGTTTTTTCTGAATAAAATCAACAGGACTCACCTTGCTCCAAACAATGACGAGTTGAAAAGGTGTGGTATTCAGGGAGTATAAGATTCCGTTAAGTTGCGGATCAACATTTTCTACCGATTGATATGTTAACTGGGTACTGTCAAAGGTAATAAAAAGGGTAATTGAACTGATATTAACAAGATTGGTGCCTGTAACAGGTAAAACCACTTCCGGGGCTGAGCAGGCCAACACTGAACCAAGGGTTAGTGTTTGAGCCTGCCCAGTCGTTAATACACAAGAAAACAGCATAATAACAAGCACATTAAATGCTTCTTTTAGCTTTTTCATTGATGTAGGAAGTGTGTTCATTTTCTATTATAATAACAATAATTTAAGATGGAAGGAAGACAACAAATGTATGAAAAAGTTGCCTTCCTTCCAAATGGGGTTTACCGTGTGAACATCATTTTGTTGACCTTTACATAGGTATCAGTAGCTCCATCAACTTCAATCTTATACAGGTATACCCCTGGAGTAAGTGCGTTGTCAAAAGGATTAACTGTGACTGTGTAAGAGCCAGCATTCTGCATTTCATCTACAAGTACGCGGACGGTCTTACCATACATGTTGGTTAGTACGAGACGCACTTTGCCGGATTCTGGCAGTGTGTAAACGATATTCGTGGTGTTTTTGAATGGGTTCGGGTAGTTGAACATGCTGAACTCATTCAGGCCGTTGGGAGTAATAACTTTTGACATTTTCAGGTCAAAATTGTCAAACCTGTTGGCTTTGGAATCAGCAAATTCACTGCCCGGGATGAGGTTAAAGATCTGTGTAGCTTCTGATACAAGTTCTTTAGCATTCATCGTGAGGGATATGATTGGTTCATCGTTCTTGACAGAGAGAGACTTTGTGTCAGACCAAGCAAGCGCGATCTTACCGTTTTCGATTACGTACTTCATTCCTTCGAGTGAAGTATTCACGTTTTCGATTTCAAAACGGTTCTGATCGTAACCCATGAACAAGGTCATAGCGCCAAGGTCGGCAATTGCACTGCTCTTAATGTCGTATGTGAACGACTCGTTAACCGGGATTGTTTGGATGGCATCATCCTTTACAGTCATAAAGGAAGCTTCCTTCAAACCAGAGGGGATGTAGGAACCGTTGACATCACCAACACACAGACCCAAAATATTCTGAGCTGCTACAGTTGGAACTATCACGCCAGGATTATCAAATTTCCAATCGCCGGCAGGATATGAAGTAATCGAACCAACAGTACGTAGTTTGATATACAATGCATCCAGACCGCTCCATGTTAAACTGGCATTAACATCACCAACAGTTTTGTGGAGTTCGCTTTCAAAGGAGTATTGGTTCAAAACATACAATTGGACAAGAAGAGCATCTGTTGCGTTATTTCCGCCCCATGTTCCATTGAAAGTGGCTTCGAGTTGGTAAGTCCCGTTAGGTACATTCGTGAAAGCGAAGTAACCAGGATCACCAGTGAAAAGAGGTGCATTCATGTTTGGTGCTGAAACCGTTGTTGCAACGATAGTTCCTGTTGATGGATTTCTCAATTTAACAGTAACACCATTGAGTGCGATGTTATAATTATTCTTATAGAATACTGTACCTTCAATATTCTGAGATCCAATAATTTCAGGAAGAATAGTTATTGCCATAGTCGTACAACCCATGCAGCCTGTTGCAGGATCAGTTTCACAAACTGTTACTGTACCGCATCCACATGGTGGGAAAGGACCCCAATGCACTGTAATGCAATTGGTACCTTGGCCTGAGGTAACAGAACCACCCACAACAGTCCAGGTATACAGATGAGCCGGAGGACCTGAGAAGTTTGGTGTACAGTATGTGGAAGTAGAGTTTGAAAGAACAGAAACAGGACCCGTGATTACAGGTGCAGGTGGCAGATTGACAGCAACAAGGATAGTCTTTGACAGCATACAACCATCACACCTGGTAGCAGTCACTGTGACTGAACCCTGTGTACAGCAATCCCAGTCAACTGTGATTTGGGAAGTATTCGCGCCTGAAATAATCGAGCCGCCAATAACTACCCATTCATAAGTAATCGAGGAAGACGGGCAAGGGGTTGTCGTACCTGGTATAAATCCAAGGTCTCCGCCAACGTTTGCAGTGTAAGTAGGATGGTTGGTCGTAATGTTACAACATGCAGTAAGATCGCCATTGAGGCCAACAGACCACATCGGAGGTTGATCAACTACTCCTGTACCATAAGCTTTGCAACTGTTTGCATCGGTTACGGTTACATAATAAGTACCTGCTGAAAGTCCGGTGATGGTATGACCCATTAAACCATTATTCCAGAGATAATTATAGGCAGTAACCCCACCACTTGCATTTGCAGTAAGCGATCCATCGGAGTAACCATAACACAGAAGTGTAGTTGTGGGTACTGTAACAGTAAGTTCAGCGGGTGCAGTAATTTCCCAACTGTCAGTTGCAGTACAAGAACCTGCATCAGTAACGATTACAGTATAGGTACCGGCGGTAAGGCCAGTGGCCGTAGCAGTTGTCTGATCGTTGTTCCAGTGATATGAGTAACCACCAAGACCGCCTGTTGCATTTACTTGAATCCATCCATCATTGCTTGTATGGCATAGTGCATTTGCAAAGCCGACACGAGAAATAGAGAGTGCTGGGTTCTCAGTTACAAGGAAGGTCTTAATCATCGGACAGTTATGGGAATCTTGTACAGTCACGGTGTAAGTACCTGCCGTGAGATTATCAATCCCGGAAGTTGTCAGGTTGTTATTCCATAAATAGGTATACAATGGGTCTGGGGCAATACCAGGTGTTCCGCCTGAAACGGTTGTAGTAATTGCACCGTTATCTCCACCATGACATGTCACAACTGTTGAACCACCAAGAATGGTAATTTCCGAAGGTTGACCGACATACTGACCTGTAAAGGCATAACAGCTATTGGCATCTGTGATTGTTACACCATAGAAACCGGTGCTCAGACCTGTGATCAACTGTTCAGTTGAATTGGTGATCCATTTGTATGCATACGGCGGGGTTCCACCTGTACCACTAATTGTAGCAGTTCCATCGTTACCTCCGAAGCATGTAACATCTTTCGTTACACCATTTCCTGAAAGTTTCTCAGGCTGGGTAATCAGCCAGCTTTCAATCAACTTGCAGTTGTTGGCATCCGTTACGGTAACAAAGTAGGTTCCTGCATCAAGGGTGAAAACGTGTGGTGTTCCCTGTCCCTGTGAACCTGGATCAGGTAAAGAGTACCAATAATAATTATATGCACCGGTTCCGCCACCTACTGTGATATCAAT
>CAIQUS010000140.1 GCA_903875045.1 uncultured Bacteroidales bacterium | reverse complement strand
GATTCTTGACCTGTCAGAAAAATTTCCTGTGATTACAGTGACCGGTCCCCGGCAATCGGGAAAAACCACTCTTCTCAGAAACCTTTTCGGAGACCTTTTCTATGCTTCATTGGAAAATCCGGAAACCAGGATGTTTGCAATCCAGGATCCCAATGGCTTTCTGCAACAATATTCGAACGGAGGTATTATTGATGAAGCGCAACTAGTCCCGGAACTTTTCTCCTATATACAGGGTATTGTTGATCAAAGCGGAAAAACTGGTCAGTTTATCCTGTCTGGATCGCAAAGCTTTTTGCTTCATGACCGGATTTCCCAGTCACTGGCTGGTAGAACAGCTATTTTCCGTCTCCTCCCCTTTTCATTTTCGGAACTCCGTGCTGCTGATGAGATGCTGCCTTCATTCGAAGCCAACATCTTTCATGGTTTTTTCCCGAGGCTGTACGATAAAAAGATCGATCCTCCTGATTTCTATCCAAACTACATCCAGACTTACCTGGAACGCGATGTGAGGTCATTGCAGAATATCCATGATCTGAATCTTTTCGTCCGCTTCCTGGGATTGTGCGCCGGGAGAGTTGGCCAACTGCTGGACTATACTTCGCTGGCAAATGATTGTGGCATCAGCTATAATACTGTAAAAGCATGGATCTCTATCCTGGAAGCCAGTTATATCTTATTCCTGCTTCAACCTCACCATAGTAATTTCAGTAAACGGCTGGTCAAAAGACCGAAACTCTATTTTTATGATACCGGGTTATGTTGTTCACTACTGCGAATTGAGAATTTAAGTCAGATAAGCAACCATTATTTAAAGGGCTCTCTCTTTGAAAACTTGATCCTGGCTGAGTTTTTAAAACAAAGGTACAACCAGGGTAAAAATTCCAACATCTATTTTTGGAGAGACAATCACGGGATAGAGATCGATCTTATCATAGAACTTTCTGATGGTCTTATTCCAGTTGAAATAAAATCGGCAAAAACATGGAACCGTGATTTTTTCATGAATCTTGAAAAATGGAACCATTATTCCGGAAATTCACCGGAAAACTCCCATGTGATATATGGCGGAGATGAATCCATTAAAACCGCCTGGGGAATGCTTCATGCATGGAATTCAACAGATACAGTAGGTGCATAATAAAACCACAAAGAATTACTTTAATCGAATGATTATATGGAAAGACAAATTAACAAATTCGATCGTCAGGAAATTGAAGTGCTGGTTACAGAGATTCAATCTGCGCTGGATATTATCAAAAACAAGTACGGACTTGCAAAACTGAACATCGGTTCCGTATCGTTCACGATGTTCTCATTTACCGGGAAACTAAACGGAGCTGTGACGGAGTACCAGGATTTTGCCAAAAGTTATGCAACGGAGGAGGCGAAATATTTTGCCATGCAGAATGGACTTCCTGAGGATATTTTAAACAGAAAATTTATGACTAACGGAAAGAATCATACGATTATCCGCATTGAAACCAGGAATACCAAGTACCCGATCATTACAAGCTGTGCCGAAGATGGTAAAGATTACAAATTCCCCAGTCAGGTAATTAAAGAAATATTGGCCAGCACAAAGTAAGGAAATGAAAATGAATGGGTGACCAGGTTCACACATTTTCGTGCAATAAAATGTAATTATCCACAATAATTCGTGCGTTATTCTGTATTTTTGTACAAAATAAGCACATTGAGCGGTTTGCGTTGACAGCATTGTCGAAGGAATCTCAAAATTACTTTGTTTCCAATTTGGATTGCAGCTTCGGAATACGATTTAAAACTTTCGAAATCAAAAAAAATGTGTAAATTTGTATCCGAATGAATACAATAATAAATGTACTTTATTGAGAAAACAGTTGAATTTGATAAATGGCTGATAAAACTAAAAGATTTAAGAGCCAAAGCAAAAATATTGTTCCGAATTCAAAAAGTCGAAAGTGACGGACACTTTGGAGATTGCGAACCTGTTGGTGATGGAAAAATAATTCTACTTCTTATTGGAGGGGACAAATCTACACAGCAAAAGGACATTGAAAAGGCAAAAGAAATTTGGAGAAAAATAAAAAAATAGAGATATGGAAACATCAAAATTTGACATCGCTGATTATCTTGATAATAAAGAAATGATTGCAGAATATCTCAATACTGTTTTAGAGGAAGGGGATAATTCAGACGTTATTACAGCAATTGGACATATTGCAAAATCAATTGGAATGACAAAAATTGCTCAGGAAACCGGATTAAGCAGACCAAGTTTATACAAAGCTTTATCTGATGGATCTAAACCGCAATTCGAGACAATTATGAAAGTATTAAAAGCAATTGGAGGCGGGATAAGAATAAATCCGATGACTGCTTGAAAAAAAACGCACCACAACACATTTTTCTTTTTAATCATCCGTAAGAGAGATTTGACCATTGAATAACGCACTGAAAATTATGCTTTTATCTTTCGTTTTTTTGTCAATATTTGTACCCCACCTGTACCTCGAACCTACAACTACCTGATATTCAATGCAATTCAGGTTCTGCTTCGGACAGTAACCGGCACTTTTTAAACAGACAACTAACGACATTATTTCAAACAATAAAGACAAATGTCAAATAACCATCCTGAACAACAAACTGGAGAAGGCAAAGGGAAACTTCTTAATGTGCCAGGAATATCAACCAGTGTTGATTTCCAGGGTAAAACAACCTCCCGGATGAAAAAACAAAAGAACATGTATCATTTCATCCACGTTGCTGAAGATAACTTTCATGTCATGGACAAGTTCAGAAGATTAAACAGCAGCATCGACCCCATTGTTTCACTGAATGAACAGGAGTTATCGGTGTTTTGTGATTCCTTTAAATTGAGAACGCTTGCTAAAAATGAGTTCTTTCTTGAACAAGGCCAGGTGTGCAGCTATATCGGTTTTATAAACCAGGGAGTAATGATCTATTTCAAGTCCATGGATAACGGTAATGAAATCACAACAGACTTCGCATTTGAAGGCGAATGGGTCACGGTTAACGCGAGCCGGCTAAACAATTCGCCTTCCCCAGTCAGTATCAGGGCCATTGAAAATACTGAAATTTTGGTTATTAACCAACAGGATCTATCCTGTTTATATCTCCGTGTCCCGAAACTTGAAAGGTTGGGCAGGATACTCATCGAACAGGCATATTTAAAAATCGTTGGGCAAAGCCTGGATCTGCAAACCCTTTCAGCAAAGGACCGTTATGAAAGCCTGCTGCACAAATATCCTGAGATATTTCAAAAGGTTCCGCTTTACCACATCGCCAATTACCTGGGTATTGCCCCGAAATCACTAAGCCGGATTCGTTCAGATTTTTTTGCCAAATGACAATTTGGTAACAAATGTGGAGCAATTGAACTTTCAATTGTGCTGAATTTTGCATCATAAACTTTAAACTTTGAGTCCACTCCGGAAAGTCGTTTATTCATCAAATCACCATTAAAAAATTGTTACACCGCAAAGAACACAAAGAAACCGCAAAGAGCCACAGAGATAACTCTCAGATAATTACAACTTTGCGAAACTCTGCGAAAATACTCTGCGGCCCTCTGCGGTTAAATTATTTGTTAGCAGACTTATCGGAGTGCCCTCAACTTTATGATATGAAAAAACAGTTGTTTCTTTTTGTTGCCCTGGTATCTTTAGCGACAACACTTGCAGCGCAATCCGATTCAGCCGGGGATCCACAGCTATTTCAGAGCCGAACAAAACGTGACGTATTCAAATAATGAAACATATACCATACCCACACTTGAAATATCTCCGGTGGTAAGATTAGGAGCCAGACTATGGAGCAAATACTAATTCAAACATTACGATAAAGATCATCCTGAGCCTTTAGGCGTAAGCAGACCGGTCGAATGCTTTGCTGATTTTAAATAAACTTAACACTCATATTTTAGCCACAACCATGAAAACAATGACAGCCTGTACCTCTTCAAAAAAAATGTTTCAATTGACGAAATCAGAAGAATTTGCCAGTCAGCCCCTGCAGGCAGAAAAGGTACTTTCCGAAATGGAAGCCGCTCATCTTCCAATTTGTGTAAAAAAGTACCTGGCCTATACGGGAGCAATCGGCAGAAGCAAGCCTCAAAATGTATGTATCGAATTTGATGCTCAAATGTTCAGAAAACCAGGAGATAAACCCATGAAATCACATTCCGTTCAGTATAATTTTTACGGAGAATACACCCGTTTGTTTCTGATGAAGGCCGGTAAAATGGGAGTACCCTTTCATGCCATGCATATTTACAAGGAACATCAGGCAATTTTTCAGGTAAAGGTGGCCGAACTGTTTAAAGTGGTGGATATAAGCGGTGAAGAATTGACAAAAGCTGAGACAGTGACCTTGTTAAACGACATGTGCATTTTTGCTCCCGGAAGCTTGACTGACAACCGGTTAACCTGGAGTGAGCTTGATTCACTTTCAGCAAAAGTTACATTGACCAATGGAAAGTATATCGTATCAGCCATTCTGTTTTTTAACGAAGCAGGCGAACTGATAAACTTTGTTTCCGACGACAGGTCTGCTCTGCAGGATGATGGTACCATGAAACAGGTACATTGGACAACTCCGGTTTCAGAATATAAAGAATTTGAAGGCAGGAAGATTCCAACTGTTGGTAAAACCATCTGGCACTATCCCGAAGGCGATTTTACCTATGGCGTGTTTCATTTAAGGAGTATAAAGTACAATGTCGCACAGTAAAAATTCGCAAAATGGACATCGCAAATACGCTAGCTGAAAAAGCGTATAAAAAAGTCATCATCTACTATTTTTCGGGAACCGGAAATTCCAGAAATGTGGCAAAATGGATGGCCTCGGTGTCGCAGCAATACCAGGTAGAGATTCTCGATAAAAGCTATTTTGGCAGTCGATATGCCCTCGAACTGGATTTCGGTTCACCCCGGACTTAACGATCGGACAGTGAAATTTCTGCACGAGAAGAACAAAAAGCGTGTGGTGTGACGCCGCTACAAAGCTTTGAAATCTGATGAATATAGTAGTTGATTTTGATGTAACTAAATGAATTTCATTAAACTATGAAAACAATAAATATTTCAGGATTATTAATCCTTATCCTTTTAACAATTAATACAACAGCCCAGGAATCGGCTTCGGCAATAGAAAACAACTCTGAATCAATCACCTTTAATGGTTCGTTGGGCATGGGTACTTTTGCTGCCGGTGAAAATCTTGGTGGTTCTGTTTTTCTGGGGGGGTCACTGTCGGCGGACTGGATTCCTAATCGAAAGGCAGGTCTTTCATACGGACTTGAATCGGGTTTGCTTGGCGGGAAAACTCAGGGCAGTATCATACATGGTATTCCGGCAATTTTTCGTTTTGGTTGGCACCCCGGTTTTACCAATAATGAAAATATTGACATTTTTATTTTGGTGAAGGCCGGCTGGGCATTTGGAATATGGGGTTCTGATCTGGAAAAAGCTTCGAACCCAAATGGTATAGTTGGCGGGTTTAATTTTGGGGGAAGATATTTTTTGACTTCATCGTTAGGCATCTATACGGAACTGGGATATACTTATTATGGATTGGCCAGAAGCAGCAATCATCCTGAATATCCTTTTGGTTATGGAAGCGGCAAATTATATGCGTCATTGGGGGTATCACTAAAACTTGGTAAGCAATGAATGACTCACATGTTCCATGTTCCGGAACCCCGGATTTTCTTCAGCGCAACCTGATATCAGCGTGTGGTTTGTATTGCGGCTCCTGCGGAATTTACCTGGCTACACAGGAAAACGATGAAGAAAAATTGCTTCAGTATGCCCTTGTTTTAAACCAACCGTTCGATGAAACAATGTGCGACGGATGCGGGGCCAGAAGAAAATCGGCTAATGTAATTACAACGCAGGAGCGACTTTACAAAACTGCTCTCTCTGACGGTAAATGTTTTTTCTTTTACCAATAAATCGTTTAAATATCACTAATTGATTTTTTTTATTACCTTTGCTCCCACAAAAATGATATATTATGTGGATAGCAATTATGGGAATAGCAGTGCTGGCAGGATTGGTCGGACTTTTAATCATGAATGCCAGGAAGCGGATGAATGCGCTGAAGGATGTCAAGGACAGTGACAAGGTTAAAATTCTGACTGATCTGAATTTTCAGAATAAAATTAAGACCGGTACGGTATTGGTTGATTTCTGGGCTTCATGGTGCGTACCCTGTAAAATGATGATCCCGGTTTTAAATGATGTTGCAGAAGAGTCAAACGGGAAATTCACCATTGCCAAAGTAAATGTTGATGAGCAAAAATCGACTGCAGCTAAATTTGGCATCCGGAGTATCCCGACGATGATCCTTTTTCAGAATGGAAGAGAAGTCAAGCGAATTACAGGTGTTAAATCAAAAGACTATTTATTGAAAGAATTGGACCGCAGAATTAATCTTTGATCAATATGTTGAAAACCACTTTTGTACTTTCTTGCCTGTTCATAGTTACAGGCCTTACCGATGGATTTTCTCAGGTAAAATCCCCCACTACACAACCAAAGGTTGAAGTCTACTATTTTCACCCTGAGGATCGGTGTCCGATTGATCAGTCAATTGAAGAAAACACACGGAAACTAATGCAGACCAGTTTTGCCAAAGAAATTAAAGCCGGAACGATTAAGTTTCAGATCATCAATACGGATGATAAATCACAAGCAAAAACTGCTGCCCGATTTGAGATCAATGCTCAGGCATTGTACGTCGTAAAACTGACAAATGGCCAGGAGATAAAAAACGACATGACACATTTTGCCTTCAGCTATGGCTTGAGTAACCCGGCAAAATTTAAATCCGGGCTTAAAGATGAAATTGAAAAAGCACTTCATTAAGAGCAATGCAGACAATGCAGACAATGCAGACAATGAAAACAATGAAAACAATGAAACAGCTTAACACCTAAAGATTAAGTGTAGTCATCTCCTACCGGAATATTGTATCTTTGCCCCAAACATTTGAAAAGATTATGGTTTTGAAGATACCTTTGCTGTTTTGCGCCATGTTATTGTTGTTCTTTCCGCTTTACAGCCAAACCCTATCTGAAAACCATCCCAAAGAAATATCAGCGCAGATTGTTGCAAAGGGTTATGAAAATGTAACTGTTAACCGGCGCAACGACACCCTCTTTATCGGACTGGAAAACCGAGTGTGGCGGTTTGAGCCGCGTGCCGTAGCGGAGATTCTGAAAGTGGTCATGCCTGCTATCGACTCCAATGCTGTGGTGGCTATCACCCTTCTGCATACCGGAATTCCTGTTACCACTGTCATCGTTGGCAGGAAACGATATGAAAGCCTGGTCGCAGGACGTTTGCAGGCGACCGGTTTTGCCGATTCAGTGGTTGCAGTGTTATCCGACCGGGCATATCGGAATTCAAGGGAGTATTTGCATCCGGTGAATCCCTCCTTCAACAAATTGGATATCGTGGTAATTCCTCAATTGAAGTTTCAATTCGGAAATTTTATCCATCCGCTGGAGCTGCAGTTCAATGTAGCCCCTGCCGTACAAATTTCTTTCTTAAAAGGCATGTCATTTACTGCCCAGGTGATCTTCCCAATCTATAACAACATCATCGGCGATCCTGAAGGGAACACCATCCGTCCTGGAGTGGTTTTACTCAGCCAGACCTTTCGTCTCCCTTATCAGTTCTTTACTACCGTAAATGCCGGTTATTTTACCAGAAACAGATATGGTATTAACGGGGATGTATATAAATTCCTTTTCAACGGAAAAATGGCTGTTCATGCCACAATCGGGTATACCGGCCAGATGCAGGTACTTGAAGGCAAGTTCGCTTACACCAACTTGAATGCATTCACCTGGTTTTGCGATGCATCCTGGCGGTTTTCGAAATATGATCTTACCGTACGGGCCGGTTACGGCAGGTTTATTGATCATGACCAGGGCTGGCGGGTGGATATTGGCCGGCAGTTTGGCGAAGTTTCTATCGGATTCTTTGCAATGCAGACAGGAGGAGTGATGAACGGTGGTTTCAATTTTATCGTTCCATTGCCTCCACGAAAGTATGGAACCAGGAACAGGATTCGCATCCGGCCAGCTTCGTATGTGCCCTGGGAATACCGCGCAAAAGGATTACCTTCCTACGGACGTACTTTCTCATCCGGGCAAGGAACAGAGCAACTTATCCAGGATATGAACCCGGATTTTATAAGGACACAGTTAGGAAAACAGATTTTATTTCATTAACTTATTATTTTTTTATCAACACGGTTATCAATTTCGGAAAATAGTTTTATCTTTGAACTTTATTACAGGAGTTATTTAGAATCAATTTAGTTAATTCGTAAACCTAATACAAAAAAGTCATGAAAAGGAACATCAGTACCACGATTTTTTTTGCACTACTGCCAATGTGTTTTCTAATTCTCTTTACAGAGGGTTGCAAAAAAGTATCAGATAATGCCGGTTCTGAGCAACAGAGCGGTGAATTCTGGCTCAAAGGCAGTGTTATTAATGCAACTACCCATGCAGGGATTGCCAATGCGCAGGTTTATTTTGCCGGGCAGGCAATGCTCACCACTGGTGCTGATGGCAGCTATAAAGTAAATTGTAAAACCGTGGGGAACGGTTCATACGAAGTCAGGGTCCTTGCAGACGGATTTGGCTACGGTTATGCATACGCAACCATCACCAGCGATGCAGCCATGGTGAATACAATTTCACTGAACCCTTTGGCTGAGCCGGTTTCAATCGGTTCATCCGGTGGTTCAATCACCATAACAGACCCGGAAAGTCTTACCTCCGGAAGCAAAACCATCCTGACGGTACCGTCCGGGGCTTTTTCCAACCCGGTTAATGTAACCTTAACACGTTTCACAGGAATAAACGTCCCAGGTTATGCACCAGTGAACATGCTCAACCTTTGCGCAGTGAATTTGACTATGGGCAGTATCATTCCTTCAAAATCACTTGAATTGCGTTTTGCAATGCCTTTTGCGGATGCCGCTATCAATAACCTGCCCCTGATGAAGTTTAACTTTGAAACAAATATCTGGGAAATGGTTACAGGGGTATCTGCCCAGGTCAATCATTCCAACAATACTGCATTGGTTCAGATTTCGGCGTCAGGCACCTATTCACTGGCTGTTACAGGAAATTTCTCGGAATCAAACGGAAACGCCGGTGCTTCCACAATTGTTCCACTTGACCCCAAGCTTTCATCCATTGATTTTTCTTTCCTTGCTACAAATACCTACCCGGCTGGAACACCAGCAACGATTTCACCAGTTTACCTTAAGAACGTCGCATCACAAAATACCAGGCTCAATGGTGTGCGGGTAAGTTTTGACAATTTCACCGTATTTACCTATAACTATATCGGTTCCAAACCCGATTCACTCGCCCCGGTCAAGTCAACTATGGCAGGTTTCTACAGATGGGTTCCAAAAGTAAGTTATGCCACACAGGTTATGCCGATGACCACGACGCTTAATGGTTTATCTGTGACCGGGGTTATTTCCAAACAGGTATATTTCCCTCTTATTGGGTGGGAGTATGTTCACGACCAGGGAGGTGGATCAAAATAACCTTTAACCCTGAACCTGAAACCTGAAAGGTGAATAATAAATGTTGGTTTAGTATTCTGGTTTCCTTTTGCCTGTTATCCTTTTCTTTTACCGCGAGCTCACAGTCGGTTTCAGGAGTACCCGGATATGTCAGAATTCCTGTTGCAACTTTTAATGACGATGGCACGATGTTTTTTGGGACAAGTTTTTTGCCGCAGAAACATTTACCCTACACACAATTCGACAATAATGCCCTGGCAGTTTATGTTAGTCTCACATTCTTATCATTCATTGAGGTTGATTTGAGGGTTACCAGAAGACTTAATTATTCCGGTTCAAGTCATGTAGTTGACCGTGTCCCGACAGTTCGGTTAAGGCTTCTTAAAGAAAAAAAGTGGATACCCGCAGTCACATTTGGTTTTCACGATATACTTACTTCGATTGAAAGTGGTGCTGCCCGTCATTTCGGGGCTTCCTATATCGTTGCCACCAAGAATTTTCACATTCCTGAACTGCATCTGAAAATCGGAACCACCGCAGGTTGGGGTGCCAGCAGCCTGGTATGGAAAAACAATGAATTCATAGGTTTTTTCGGAGGCTTATCTCTTGGTCTGGACAACATAAAATGGATGGAGCTGTTATGCGATTACGGAGGCGGAGCCATTGACAATGGTCTGAGTTCGGCAGGAACCATCAATGCAGGTATACGCTTCGTTTGTTTCAGGCATTTGTATATGACAGCTGCAACCATGAACTTCGATTCCTTCACCGGGACCATCAGTTATCGTTTTAATCTGATCAGATGAAGACAATTAACAGGACACGAATCATTTTTGCCTTGTATGACTTGGTCCTTGTTGTATTGTGTACCATGGCAACAGCCTATTTGCATAATGGCCTGGAAGTGGACAAACATTCCGGTTCCTTCCTGTTTGCAGCGATCACCTTTCCGCTGCTTTGGTTGTTTTTGTCATTGGTTACCCGAAAATTCCGGATCGGCGAACGAAGTAACCAAAGGGAGGTATTTTCCTCCATTATTTTCTCCAACTTCGTCATCCTCTCTGTTATTACCATCCTGTTATTCTTTTTTCGGGTCCACTATTTCTCACGCTTTATCATTTTCGGCACATTGGCTGCCATCACCTTTTTTGAAATACTCACAGGCTTTATTTATGTGGCTATTCAAAAGTCGGTATTTTTAAAGGACTGGATCGGCCTGGATATCACCGAAGAGCAACGCCGGTTTATTTCTCAGCCCCCTCACCCTGAGATTCTGTCAGCCCCAAAGGAATTTGATATTATGAGTGAATCGATTACCGAAGAGGCCGGGGAGGATGCTTTCAGCTGGATTCATAGTAAAATTGATATTACCGACCCCAGGAATCTCATACTATCCACCAATACCCGGTTTAACATTATCAACCACCCCAATGGGTTTTATAACGGTTTGGTGAACCTTCAGAGGATCAACAATCTCAGGAGAATCAACAAGTTTTTCGAAACCGTCAACTCGAAACTGCCTTATCAGGGAGTTTTCATTGGTTGTGTGGAAACTTACTGGCTTCGCAAACAACGCATCCTGACGAAATTCCCGCCCATACTCAACCACGTGGTTTATGCCATTGATTTCCTGCTGAACAGGGTATTCCCGAAAATCGTTATTACCCGTAAACTCTATTTTCTCATCACCCGCGGAAAAAAACGGGTCATTTCGCGTACCGAAACACTTGGACGATTATATTCATGTGGGTTTGAAATCCTTGAGGAAAAATCCATCGGGGATCTGCTTTACTGGAAAGCACAAAAAGTAAAGTTGCCACTTAAGGAAAGTTCTTCAAGCTATGGAATTTTCATACGCTTACCCAGAATCGGTAAAAATGGCGAGTTGTTTAAAGTATATAAATTGCGTACCATGCACGCTTATGCCGAGTATTTGCAAGAATATGTTTATAAAACCAATAAACTCGATGAAGGGGGAAAGTTCAAAGATGATTTCAGGGTAACCACCATTGGCAAAATATTGCGAAACCTGTGGATTGATGAACTGCCGATGTTGGTGAATGTCGTAAAGGGTAACATGAAATTTGTTGGTGTTCGCCCCCTGACAGAACAATACTTCAGTCTTTACGCGGAGGAAGTCAGGAACAAACGTATCAAGGGAAAACCCGGCCTGATCCCTCCCTATTATGCGCAATACCCATCGCCAGTCTCCATAGAGGATATCCAGGCGAATGAGATGAAATATCTGCTGGAGTACGAGCAACACCCGACCAAGACTGATTTTAAATACTTTTTCATGGCCATGTACTATATTTTCATCAGACGGGCGAGGAGCAAGTAACCGTTTGATACCCTAATTCTGAAGCTTAAACCAGAATATCAGCTCTTACCTGCTGTAACATAACTCCATCCCGCCAAAATAAGTTGTTGGTACCTTTGTTGGTAAAAAAGAAAAAACCACTTACTTTTTAACTTGTAAGTGGTTGATTTTCAGTGACCCCGGAGGGATTCAAACCCCCAACCTGCTGATCCGTAGTCAGCTACTCTATTCAGTTGAGCTACGGGGCCATGACTATTTACGATTTACGATTTATGATTGCCGTTCATCGTTTCGAGGTGCAAAGATAATATTATTTTTCAAAATAAATTCTACCTTTGCAAATTTGATTCTTGAATTTTAATACCTTATAAGGTTAAAATAAACTACAGTCATGATAAGCGTTGGAAAACAGAGACTTACACCCGACGATTTCTACAAAATTCTATTCCTGAACGAAAAGATCGAACTCGATCCCAAAGCTTTGGCTAAGGTTAAGGCAAACTATCAGTTCCTGAAAGAATTTGCCAAAGGAAAGGTAATCTATGGAATCAACACAGGCCTTGGTCCGATGGCACAATATAAGATCAGCGGAAATAATGAACTTCAACTCCAGTATAACCTGATCCGAAGCCACTGTTCCGGCAGCGGGACCCCTTTGTCTGAAATTTATGCCCGGGCCACCATGGTGGCCAGGCTGAATACCATTATGCAAGCCAAGTCGGGTATTCATGTTGAAGTGGTTGAGTTACTGAAAGAGTTGATCAACCGGAACATCAATCCACATATACCCGAACACGGCGGAGTGGGTGCCAGCGGCGACCTGGTGCAATTGGCCCATCTGGCGCTGAATCTGATCGGCGAAGGAGAAATCTGGTACCAGGGAAAACTACAGCCAACCAAAGATGTTTTTCAAACCGAAAAACTGACACCGATCAAAATGCATATCCGGGAAGGGCTCTCGCTCATCAACGGTACATCGGCCATGACAGGCATTGGCATGATCAACCTCGTTCATGCAAAGAACCTGCTCGACTGGTCAGTCCTCGCTTCATCCATGATCAATGAGATTGTTGAGTCGTATGATGACCATTTTTCAGAAGGCTTAAACAAGGTAAAGGCACATTACGGGCAGAACCAGGTTGCACAGATGATGCGTTCAATTCTGCGCGACAGCAAACTGATCCGCCGGCGTGCTGACCATTTGTACAACGGAAAAACCGAGCAGGTTGAGGTTTTTACGCATAAGGTCCAGGAATATTACTCCCTGCGGTGCGTTCCCCAGGTGCTCGGGCCAATCCTGGATACCATTTTATACGCAGAGAAGGTGCTGATCAATGAGGTCAACTCCACGAATGACAACCCGGTTATTGACAGCGATGCCAAAAACGTATTCCATGGAGGGAATTTCCATGGTGATTACGTGGCCCTGGAAATGGATAAAATCAAGATTGCCATCACCAAATTGTCAATGCTTGCCGAACGTCAGCTAAACTATCTGATGAATGATAAGCTGAATCAGAAACTGCCGCCTTTTGTCAACCTCGGCAAACTTGGATTCAACCTTGGCATGCAGGGCATGCAGTTCACAGCAGTATCCACGGTGGCTGAAAATCAAACACTTTGCTTTCCAATGTCTATTCACAGCATCACCAACAATAACGACAATCAGGATATTGTAAGCATGGGGACCAATGCCGCGATGATGACCAAACGGGTGATTGACCATACCTATATTGTGATGTCGATTCATATCATCGCCATTCTTCAGGCCATTGATTTTATGAAGTTTAAACCAAAACTTTCGGACTATTCACGAATGAAATTTGAAGATCTCCGGAAAATCGTACCAAAATTCACTGAAGACACCACTAAATACAAAGAGATACAACAGATTGCCAATTACATCCTGGAGAATAAACCGAAGTTGCCGCTGGAGGCAGAGTAGAACTGTGGATCCCAAATCGTAAATTATTAACCGAAAATGATTAATGCAATGAAATACGCCCTAGTTACCGGTGGTTCCCGCGGAATTGGCCGGGCTGTTTCTGTAAAGCTGGCAGAGATGGGTTTTTTCGTCCTGATCAACTATCACACCAATCAGCAGGAGGCTGAATTGACCTTGCAACAGGTACGTGACCAAGGGAGCGATGGTGAACTGCTGAAATTTGACGTTGCAGTGCAAGAGGAGATTGAACGGGTACTCGGACAATGGCAGGCTGCACATGAGGGTGCCTACATCCAGGTATTGGTAAACAATGCGGGTATTCGGAAGGATGCCCTGCTGATGTGGATAAAAAATGAGGAGTGGCATGAGGTTATCAATACCAATCTGCACAGTTTTCTTTATGTGACGCGCTTTCTGATCAAAGATATGCTCATTAATAAAATGGGGAGGATCGTCAACGTGGTTTCTCTTTCAGGATTGAAAGGGTTGCCCGGGCAGGCCAATTATTCTGCAGCCAAAGCCGGTGTGATCGGTGCCACCAAGGCACTCGCGCAGGAAATTGCCAAGAAAAATGTAACTGTTAACGCCGTTGCTCCAGGGTTTATCAAAACCGACATGACCAAAGACCTTGATGAGGCCCAATTAAAGGCCATGATCCCGATGGGACGGTTTGGAAAACCCGAAGAAGTTGCGGCAATTGTTGGCTTCCTCGCTTCGAATGAAGCATCGTATATTACGGGGGCGGTGATAAATGTGAATGGGGGACTATACACTTAATTACGAATTACGAATTACGATTTATGATTTTTCGCCATTTCACCATTTCACCATTTCACTATTTCGCCATTTCTCTATTTAACTATTTCTCTATTTAACTATGCATCGTGTTGTCATAACAGGTATGGGCATTTACTCCGTGATTGGGAAGAATCTTACGGAGGTTGAAGATTCGTTGCGGCAGGGGCGGTCGGGAATTATCTATGACCCATTACGTAAAGAGATGGGATTTCGCTCGGCCCTCACAGGGATGGTTGAACGGCCTCAACTGAAGGGAGTACTTGACCGCCGGATGCGGATCGGGTTACCTGTTCAAGGTGAATATGCTTATATTTCAACGCTGGAAGCCCTTAAACACGCCGGCATCGAACAATCGTACCTTGATGCCCATGAAGTCGGGATTCTTTTTGGCAATGACAGTTCTGCCGTTCCGGTAGTTGAGTCGGTAGATATTTTACGGCAGAAAAAAGATACCATGATGATCGGTTCGGGATACATTTTTCAGTCGATGAATTCAACTGTTTCAATGAACCTGTCTGTTATTTTCCGGCTGAAAGGGGTCAATTTCACCCTCAGCGGGGCTTGTGCGAGCGGCTCACATGCCATCGGCATCGGCTACCTGCTTATCAGGCAAGGGTTGCAGGAGATGATCATCTGCGGCGGGGCCCAGGAGATCAATCCCGAATCAACAGCCAGTTTTGATGCCCTGAATGCCTTTTCAATCAGAGAATCGGATCCCACCAGAGCTTCCAGACCCTTTGACCGCGACCGCGACGGACTGGTTCCCAGTGGTGGCGCCGCAACGGTGATCATTGAGAGCTACGAGTCGGCCATAAAACGCGGTGCAACTATTTTTGGCGAAGTGATCGGGTACGGCTTTTCATCGAACGGGGACCATATTTCAATGCCCAATGTGGATGGTCCGGTAAGAGCCATGCAGAAAGCCATTGCGGATGCAGGAATCAAATCATCGGAGATAGATTATATCAATGCCCACGCTACTTCCACCCCTGCGGGCGACAAGAACGAAGCCCGTTCCATCGACATGGTCTTCGGCAACTCAAGGCCCCTGGTCAGCAGCACCAAATCAATGACCGGGCACGAAATGTGGATGGGCGGTGCCAGTGAGGTGATCTATTCCACCCTGATGATGAATCATGGTTTCGTGGCACCCAACATCAACTTCGACAATCCCGACGAAGTAACCTCCCTGCTGAACATTGCCTCCGAGAACACACCTCATGAAATCAACGCTTTTCTCTCCAACTCCTTTGGTTTCGGTGGAACGAATTCTTCATTGATCGTGAGGAAGGTTCAGGTTTAGGTGCATTTATACACAGAATCTTATTTCTTCGGGAAAAATCATTATTTTTGCAGCGGTTAACGATAGACTATGATGCAAAACGATGAGATTATCAGGAAAATAAACCAGCTCCTGATTGATGAAATTGAAATTGAGGAAACCCAGATACACCCTGCTGCCGATCTGAAAAAGGATCTCGGAATCGACAGCCTTGACTTTGTTGATTTGTTTGTGATCGTTGAAAATAATTTTGGCTTTAAAATGAAGGCTGAAGAGATGGCTGACGTTAAATCGCTGCAAGATTTTTACTCATATATCATAAAACGTATCAATCCTAACTAACCGCTGATGTCGTCATGGGAAGGCAAAACCCGCGGAGGGGTTCTGGGATATAAAATATTTGTCTGGACCCTGAAATACCCGGGCCTGCACTTCGCCTACTTCCTGCTCTCGTTTGTTGTAATCTATTTTGTGGCTACATCGGGTAAAGCCTTTAAAGCCATTTTTCATTTTTACCACAGCGTAATGAAATACAGCCGGGTCAAAGCATTTATCAGTATATACTGCAACTATTACATGTTCGGGCAGATTCTGCTCGATAAAATTGCTATGCTCGCCGGATTTCAGCAGAAATTCACGTTCGATTTTGAAGGGGAGGAGTACCTTCGCCAGATGCACGATGGCGGATTGCTTGTGAGCGCGCATGTAGGTAACTGGGAAATCGCCGGCCAGCTGCTGAACCGGCTTGAGAAACGGATCAACATCATCCTTTTCGATGCGGAGCACCAACAGATCAAAGGGTATTTGTCGGATGTGATGAATTCGCGCAATGTCAATTTCATCGTGATCCGTGATGATTTTTCGCATCTTCTGGAGATTAAACAGGCTCTTTCCAACAAAGAGATCGTTGCCATGCATGGCGACAGGTTTATTGAAGGGAACAAGACTGTCAACCTCAATTTCATGGGCCTTCCGGCTCCTTTCCCGATCGGGCCTGTAAACTTGGCAGCCAAATTCGGGGTTCCGGTTTCGTTCGTTTTCGCCGTAAAGGAGACCAGCAGCCATTATCATTTTTATGCCACTCCCCTGCACCGTGTTACATTTACCACAAATCTGAAACTGCGGGAAGAAAATTTCCGTGTTGCCCTGGAGATATATACCAGGAAGTTCGAAGAGATACTGCGAAAATACCCGCTTCAATGGTTCAACTATTACGATTTCTGGAAACTCCCGGAATCCCTGCCACTCATACCTGAAACGAAAATATGAACACGGCCCCGAAAAAACTGCTTTTCGTTTCAGCCAACCGGTATGCCAACCCATACCCGGTTTATCCGCTGGGGATATCTTACCTCAGTACATATTTGCTTGAACGCCTCCCCCATTACCAGATCAGGATTTTCGACTTCAACCTTGATTCCCCTGAGGCGTTCCGGTTAACCCTCCGGGAATATCTTCCTGATTATATCGGTCTCTCCTTACGGAATGTCGATGATGTGAATTTTTACAGCCAGGAGAGTTTCATCAACGGCTATAAGATGATCGTTGACATGGTTCGGGAAACAACAAAAGCACCACTGATCATCGGGGGATCAGCGTTTTCAATCTATCCGCGTGAATTATTTTCTTTTTTTCATCCCGATTACGGTATTCACGGGGAAGGCGAAGAGAGCCTGTACAAATTTTTGCTCAGCCTCGATAGCGGGACACCCGATTTAACCACTGATGGCCTTGTATACCTTGAAGGTGAAGAAATCCGGGTCAACGGGCGGAAGCAATTTATTAAAACCCCCGACCTCAATTTTGACACCGGCCTGCTGGAATTTTACTGGGACAAAGCCGGGATGGTGAATGTTCAGACAAAACGAGGCTGCCCCTATAATTGCATCTATTGCACCTATCCACTGATCAAAGGCCACAACGTACGAACCCTCGATCCGGAGAAAATCGTCAGCACCCTTCGCCAACTTTATGAAAAACATCAGGTGAACTATGTGTTTTTCACCGATTCGGTGTTCAACATCAGTAACAATTTCAACGTGGAACTGGCCAATAAAATGATCGCTTCCGAATTGCCCATGCACTGGGGCGCCTATTTTTCACCGCATAATCTGACGTTTGAAAATTTAAAGTTATTTGCCAAAGCCGGTCTCACACACATCGAATTCGGCACCGAGTCGCTCTCTGATACGACTTTGAAGAAATACGGAAAACACTTTGATGTTGATGAGGTGGTCAGGGTATCCGATTATTGCAATCAGGCCGGCGTCTATTTCTGCCATTTCATGATCATCGGGGGTTACGGAGAAACAGAAGAGACCATCAACGAAAGTTTTGAGAATTCCAAAAGAATTGAAAATACGGTGTTCTTCCCGTTCATCGGGATGCGGATATATCCCGGGACTGTTCTGCACAAAATAGCCCTTGAACAAGGGATTGTTCATGCGACAGATAACTTGCTGGAACCTGTTTATTACATTGCGCCGGATATCAATTACGACACACTCAAGGAACGTGCTGACCAGACCGGACGGCGATGGGTCTTTGCCAACGAAGATGTGGCAACAGCCATGAACCGTATGCGTCAACGGAAACGAAAAGGATCATTATGGCATCATTTGAAGAAATAAACATCCCGCAAAAGCCACCCATGGTGATGGTCGACCGGTTGGTTGAGATTGTAGATAAAACTACCGTAACGGCCCTTCTCATCCGTGAAGATAACGTATTTTGTGAAGGCGGTACATTTCGTGAACCCGGACTGATTGAAAACATGGCGCAGACTGCCGCTGCCGGTGTGGGTGCAAAACCCGGGAATTCAGGTGAGGCACCTCTGGGTTTTATCGGAGGCATCAGGAACCTTAAAATTGACGGATTTCCGAAAGTCGGGCAGGAGATCATTACCCGCGTAACAGTGTTGCACGAGGTGTTTCAGGCTACCATTGTTCAGGGGGAAGTTTTTCTGAATGATCAGCTGATCGCGGCATGCGAGTTGAAAATTTTCTTAATTAATAATTAGCATATGGCAAATGCAGCAAATGAAGTAACAGATAAGTCAAATAGTGATAATGAGTTGATATACACCTATAACCGTGAATTATTTTATCACTTTGACAAGGAAAAGGGATTTACTCAAAAGGTAGAATACCAGAACCCAAACAACCAGGTGATTATCAAGCAAAGCTGGGATGCTGCCGAACAGCGCCTGGATGAAGTAAAACAGAAGGTAATCATTGGAAAATCAAGCCCTGTTGCATATTACATGGAAAAAATACTGATGGAGGTCCCTATGCTGGCAGCCTACATGGAGATTTCGAGCTGGAGGGTGAAAAGACATCTGAAAAGCAGGGTCTTTAAAAAGCTGAAACCGGAAACCCTTCAGAAATATGCCGGGATATTTGGGATTACCGTCGAGGAGTTAGTGAAACCCGAGTTTATGAGGTAGGACTTCACCCCATAATGGCCACTTCGGATGAAGGCACCTCAACCCCTGGCCCCTTCGGATGAAGGCACCTCATCCCCCGGCCCCTTCGGATGAAGGCACCTCAACCCCCGGCCCCTTCTCCTCAAGGAGAAGGGGAGAGCCCTCTCCTTGAGGAGAAGGTTGGGTGAGGTGACATGAGGAGAGGGTTGGGTGAGGTGAATAAGATCAGATCACAGTAAATTACAATTATAACAATAAAAAATCAATGGTAAAACTAGAATTTGAACATCGCCAGGCAGGTCATTGTGAGAGTGGTGTAACACGCAATCTTCTCAATTATCATCATTTCAGCATCAGTGAGCCGATGGCATTTGGAATTGGTGCAGGGCTCTTTTTCAGCTACCTGCCCTTCCTCAAGATGCAGCATGCACCTACCACATCGTTCAGGGTATGGCCGGGGCAGGTATTTGACCGTGCTACCAAGGAACTTGGTGTTAAAACAGCCATCCATACATTCAGAAACCCGAAGGATTCGATGGATAAGCTGAATGAAGTGCTGGAACAGGGATACCCGGTGGGGCTGCAGGTTGGTACTTTTCATTTGCCATTTTTTCCGCCCGAATACCGCATGCACTACAACATGCACAATATGATTGTTTATGGCCATGACAACGGCAACTATTTTATCAGCGATACCCTGATGGAAAATCTGGTGGAGATCAATTACGAAGATCTCATGCGGGTGAGGTATGCCAAAGGTGCTTTTGCTCCCCAGGGAAGGATGTATTACCCCACCCATGTACCTACAGGAATTGACATCAAACCTGCCATCATCAAAGGAATCAGGAAAACTGCCAACAATATGGTTGGCATTCCCTTCCCACTCGTGGGTGCCAAAGGAATTCGGTACCTGGCCGGACGTATGCGTAAATGGGAGAAAAAACTTGGTCCGGCCAAGGCATCCTATTACCTTGGTCAGGTGCTGCGCATGGAGGAAGAAGTTGGCACCGCAGGTGCAGGTTTCCGGTTTATCTACGGAGCCTTTCTGGAAGAGGCTTCAACTGTATTGAATAGGCCATGGCTCAAAGAATTATCCATTGAAATGGGCGAAAATGCCAATAAATGGAGAGAATTTTCATACCTTGGCTCCCGGAATTGCAAGAAACGGGGCAAACCTGATCAGTCGTATGATTTCCTGGCAGATATCCTGCTTGAAGTTGCAGACCGGGAAGAGAAAATATTTAAAAAACTCGCCACGATTAAATAGCCGAACCATGGAAGAAAACCCGAACCCGGTATATAAGGACAAAGCCTACGGTCAATACCGTGAGCTTTCCTATTCTTACGGTGATGCCGGCCAGTTTGAAAAAACAGTCGGATTCCATGGGGAAGCCGACCGGGTCATCCTTCAGCAAGCCTGGGACCTTTTCAAAGAACGGATTGAAGATGCCCGGCAGCGCGTGCTCTCCGGGAAAGTGAGCCCGGTCGTTTTTTATATGGAAAAAAACCTGCTCGATCCATTAAATCTGTCGATGATGGCCGGTATTTCAGTATGGCGGGTCAAGTGGCATTTCAAACCCGGTGTTTTTAAACGGTTAAGTGAAAAAACGTTGAAAAAATATGCTGATGCGTTTAACATCACCATTGAACAATTGAAAAAAATCGAATGACCCTTTATGGAAACAACTAAAACACTTATAAATTATACTCACCGCCAGGCAGGGCATTGTGAAAGCGGTGCCACATCGAACCTGTTCAAACACAATGGTCTCGAACTATCGGAGCCCATGGCCTTCGGTATCGGGAATGGATTATATTTCAGTTATATCCCCTTTCTGAAGATCCAGTTTGCCCCAATGATCTCCTTCAGAAACCTGCCCAACACGGTTTTTAAAAGATCAGCTGCATATCTGGGAATTGATGCCACGGTGGTTAAAAAAATCAAGGAGCCAAAAGAGGCCATGGAGATGCTTGACCGTAACCTGGAGATGGGAATTCCTACCGGTTGCCAGGTAGGCGTTTTTCAGTTAACCTTCTTTCCTCCCGAATACAGGATGCATTACAACATGCATAATCTCGTGGTTTTTGGTAAAGAGGGCAACATGTATCATGTGAGCGACACGGTGATGGAACACCCTCAACTCATCACCTACGACGATCTGCTGCGCGTCCGGTATGCCAAAGGGGCATTTGCACCGCAAGGCAAGATGTACTGGATCAATCATGCCATTGACAAGCCGATAGACCTGAAACCCGCCATCATCCTGGGAATCAAAAAGACAGTGAATGAAATGATCGGCATTCCCTTCCCCCTCGTCGGGGTGAAAGGTTTGCGGTGGATGGCCCGTGACCTCAAAAAATGGCCTAAGAAACATGGCAATGACAAGACGTCCTTTTACTTGGGACAAATCCTGCGCATGGCTGAGGACTTCGGTACCGGTGGTGCAGGTTTCCGCTATATCTACGGGGCGTTCCTGAAGGAAGCCGGCGAATTGTTCGACCATCACCAGGAGTTACTTGAAGCTTCGGACATGATGGGTAAAACCGCCAATAAATGGCGCGAATTCACCTATATCGGCGCCCGGAACTGTAAAAACCGTTCAAAGCCTGAGGAGGATTATGGAACACTTTCAGAAAAACTGCTTGAGATCGCTGCGGGCGAAGAAAAAGTTTATCAGAAACTTAAAAAAATCAAATTTTAATGTCGCAGCAACCCATCATTGAAATCAGGGAACTGACGAAAATTTACAAAGGAGCCGAAGAACCTGCTGTTAACGCGATATCGCTTGATATTTTCCCGAATGAGATTTTCGGGTTACTGGGTCCGAACGGCGCTGGCAAAACCACCACTATCTCGATCCTTTGCGGGTTATTCCCGGCAACGAGCGGCAGTGTGATGATCGATGGCATTGACAGCCACACAAACCTGGAAAAGATCAAGCAGATCATCGGGGTAGTTCCACAGGATATTGCCCTCTATCCTACCCTCACCGGGCGTGAAAACCTGGCGTTCTTTGGCAACATGTACGGCCTTTACGGATCGGAACTCCGCGACAAGATCAACCAATATCTCGCTGAGTTCGGGTTGGAGAAACATGCCAATAAAATGGTGAGTAAATACTCCGGGGGAATGAAACGCAGGGTGAATCTCATTGCCGGCCTGTTGCATGATCCGAAAATCATCTTTCTTGACGAACCTACCGTTGGCATTGATGTTCAATCAAGGCTGGTTATCCTCGAATATCTCAAGGAGATCAACAAAAAAGGGGTGACAATCATTTACACCTCCCACTATATGGAAGAGGCAGAACATCTTTGTCACAGGGTGGCGATCATCGATCGCGGAAATATTATTTCACTGGGCAAGCCCAAAGAACTGCTCGAAGGTCATCCTGAGTTCAAAAATCTGGAAAACGTCTTCATCCATCTTACCGGTAAAGACATGAGGGACTAACCATGAGGAAATACTTTTCCGTTTGCCGTAAAGAGGTACTTCTTCTCATCCGCGATAAATCCGGGTTGGCCATGCTTTTCATCATGCCTGTCGTTCTTATCGTCATCTCTTCCCTGATGCAGGAATTCGGATGGAGCTCACTCACAAAGGACCCGAGCGTGTCTGTGCTGTTTGTAGACAACGACCAGGACAGCCTGGGCTTGAAAATTAAAAACGGTTTCAAAGGGTCGGAATCATTCTTCGTCATTGATAGTTTGAACCACCGGCCCATCACCGCCGAGGTTGCAAAAAATGCGGTAAAAAAGGGTGAATACCTTATCGCCATTGTAGTACCCAAAAACGCGACCAGCACCATGCGGGCCAATGTCAGACTATCTGTGGCGAAAACACTGGCCGGGTTTGGAATGGGAGATCCCCTGCTGGTGAATGGCATGAGTTTCAGGGATTCAGTTGATGTGGTCGTCTATTTCGATCCAACGGTAAAAAAGACCTTTAAAAATGCCCTGATGAGTTCGGTTCGTGAAAATTATTATAAATTTCAGACCGACTGGGTATTCAAAACCTTCAACCAGGAGATTGCCCTGCAGATGCCGATGTATCATCCACCCAAAGAGGCCTTCAAAGAGGTTCTCAGTTTCAAAGAGGTTTTTCCATCCTACCGTGTGGTTGAACTGATACCGAATGCCACGCAGCACAATGTTCCGGCCTGGACCATCTTTGCCATGTTTTTTATTGTGATTCCGCTTACCCAGAGTCTCATTCAGGAGCGTGAAGGCGGAAGCCTGTTCCGGCTTCTTACCATGCCAGTGCCATACATGACACTGCTAATGGGTAAAGTAGGTGTATATCTGATGGTTTGTATGGTCCAAACTGTGGCCATGCTGGTAGCAGGTATCCTGCTGCTTCCCTTGTTCGAACTTCCGATGCTTGTGCTGGGCAACGACATACTTGGATTATTTGTGATGACCCTCGTTGTTGCCATGGCTTCTGTAGGTTATGGTTTGATGATCGGAACCATTGCCAAAACTCATCAGCAGGCAGCGTCCTTCGGGTCGATTTCGGTCATTATCCTGGCCGCCATGGGCGGATTGTGGGTGCCGATATACCTGATGCCGCCTTTTATGCGGTCCATGTCGCTGATAAGTCCTTTAAACTGGGCGATTACCGGATATTACAGTATTTTTCTGAGAGGTGGCGGGCTGATGCAAATAGCGCCACAGGCGATAAAATTGTTGATATTCTTTGCATCCACTATCACCATTACGGCCGTCTATCAAAAAATTAAGCGCCCGCTGAACTAAAAACGCTACTGAACAACAAACTATGGAACTTACTGACCGGAAGGAAATAATTGTACGATTTTCTGAAGTTGATTCCATGCGCATCGTATGGCATGGCAATTACCTTAAATATTTTGAGGATGGAAGAGAATCCTTCGGTTTGAAATACAGCCTGGGTTACCTGGATGTGTATAAGCACAATGTCATGATCCCTCTCGTAAAAATCAGCTGCGACTATAAGCGGCCGCTCGAATACGGCGACATCGCCATTGTGGAAACCAGGTTTGTACCGTCTGAGGCGGCAAAGATTGTATTTGAATATACCATCTACCGGAAAAAAGACCTTGAAGTTTCAGCCACAGGCACATCAACACAGGTTTTTCTCACCCCGCAAGGGGAATTGTTACTTACTGCCCCTGAATTTTTCACCGGATGGAAAAACAATTGGGGCGTTTAATTGCGGATGGAATGAAACCAGTATATATTCTGAACGACAACATCATCAATGCATTTGGTTTTACAACCGCTGAAACCATTTTAGCCCTGGATAAAGGGTCCATTGGGATATCCACAGTGAACGATCCGGTTCTTTATCCCCAGCCTGTTCAACTTTCGCTGGTTGACACTGAGCGGTTAAACCGGAAATTTTCTGAAATCCTGGAAATTCACCAAAAAAACACCCCTGCTGACTCATTTACCCGGTTGGAGAAATTTTTCATCGTTTCATTGTATGATGTTCTGAAAAACAGTTCGGTGGACCCGGAAAACCCCAGGACCCTCCTGGTGATCTCCACGACAAAAGGCAACATTGATTTACTTGAGAACCGCTTCAGGACTGTTTTCAGCCACAAGAGGCTCTATCTGTGGGAATTGGGCCGGATTGTCCGAAAATTCTTCGGCTTTGCAAATGCACCTATCATCATTTCCAATGCATGCATATCCGGGGTTGTTGCTGTTATGACCGCCACCAGGTTCCTGCAATCGGGAGCTTATGACCACGCGGTGGTTACCGGGGGCGACATTGCGTCTGAGTTTGTCATCTCAGGCTTTCAATCCTTCCAGGCCATCAGTCCGAACCCTTGTAAACCCTTTGACCTCAACCGGACAGGGTTGTCACTTGGCGAAGGTTGCGGGACCATGGTACTTTCAACGATACCAACGGTTACAGGATGGAATTCGATCCGTGTTGCAGGAGCGGCAACCAGCAATGATGCCAACCATATCTCAGGTCCTTCCCGCACCGGTGCAGAACTCAGCGGGGCCATGAACCAGGCAATGAGCCAGGCAGGAGTTGCCCGTGAGGAGCTCAGTTATATCTCAGCACATGGAACCGCCACCCCCTTCAATGATGAAATGGAATCGAAAGCCATCGAACTGAGCGGGCTGCTGCATGTTCCGGTAAACAGTTTCAAGGGATACTGGGGACACACACTGGGAGCTGCAGGGTTGATTGAGTCGGTAGCTGCAGTAGCATCCATCCGGAACAATGTCCTTTACCGTTCTGCCGGGTTTGAGTCACCGGGTGTTCCTGCAGCGATAAATGTGATCAGTTCAAATCAGTATTCAGAGGTCAATTCATGCCTGAAAACAGCGTCCGGCTTTGGCGGATGCAATGCAGCCATCTTATACCAGAAAGATTAAAATGGGCCAAATCATCACTTCCTACAGCCATCTCCACGACAACAAGGTCATCGTGAACGGCCGGATCATCTTTTATCAGGAAAATATTCTTAAATTTGCAGACTTTGTAAAAACTGTATTCAAGCAGGAGCAGTTTATTTATCCCAGGTTTTATAAGATGGATGCCATCAGCAAATTGGGATTTCTTGCGACGGAACTGGTTTTAAAGGAAAAAACTATTGAAGGATACCTCCCGGAAGCGATGGGGATAGTGTTGTCGAATTCAAGTGCAAGTCTTGATACCGATATTGCGCATAACGAAACGATTAAAGACCGTTCAAGTTATTTCCCCAGCCCTTCTGTGTTCGTTTACACCTTACCCAATATCGCTATCGGGGAGGTGTGTATCAAGAATAAAATCAAAGGGGAGAATGCCTTTTTGATCTCTGAAGCGTTCGATGGCAAATTGCTGTTTGATTATGTGAATGAGTTATTTAAAAGTAAACGGGTGGAAGCCTGTTTGTGCGGATGGGTTGAAGTGATGGCGAACAATTGCAATGCCATGGTAGCGCTGGTAGAAAATACAGGCGCGGCTTTGGATGGCAGGAGTTCCGGCTTTGAACCGATGCTTTTTAATGAGGAAAATCTTAATTTAATAATGACACGTAACTGATTTGATATTATGGATGAATTGATTTTAAAATTAAAGAAAGAAGTCATTGAGCAATTAAACCTGGAAGAGACTACTCCTGACGACATCAACCCTGATTCCCCTTTATTTGGTGAAGGCCTCGGACTTGATTCCATTGATGCACTTGAACTGATCGTTTTGCTGGAAAAGAACTATGGAATTAAAATTGAAGACCCCAAAGATGGCAAGAAAATTTTCTTCTCCATCCGTACCATGGCCGAATACATCACGGAGCATAAAAAATAAACCCCGATGCCTCAGCGGATTTTTATTACCGGATACGGCATCATTTCCTGCATAGGCAACAATATTGAGGAAACGCTAACCTCTATGCTCCGGTCAACATCCGGAACGGGAAAAATACATCATATTGAGACCCTTCTCAAGGATGAGTTGCTTGTTGGTGAAGTTCCCAAAACACAGGATGAGCTCTTTGCCCTGGCAGGCATTACCCCTGCTGAAGGCTATTCGAGAAATTCATTGCTTGGAATCATTGCTGCCCGTGAAGCATTTATCAACGGCCGGTTGGATAATCACCGGGAATTGAAAACCGGGTTGATCTCGGCTACCACCGTTGGAGGGATGGATCGTTGTGAACTTTATTACAACGATTTTTTGACGAATGATTCGAGAAATGCATACATCGATGCTTACGACTGCGCCGACAGCACCGAGAAAATTGCCAGTCTGCTGGGGATACATGATTTCGTGACCACAATAAGTACAGCGTGTTCATCGGCAGCCAATGCCATCATGCTTGGTGCACGGATGATCCGTACAGGCCGTCTTGACCGGGTACTGGCCGGCGGTTGTGAATCGCTGACCAAGTTTCATCTGAATGGCTTCAATGCTTTGAAAATTCTCGATAAACATCCCAGCAAACCTTTTGATCAGCACCGCGCAGGCATCAACCTGGGCGAAGGCGCTGCATATCTCGTTCTTGAGTCGGAGGAGAGCCTGAAAAAAACCGGAAATATTCCACTTTGCGAACTTGCCGGATGGGGCAATTCCTGCGAGGCATTTCACCAGACAGCATCTTCCCCGGATGGGAAAGGGGCCTTCCTTGCGATGCAAAAAGCGCTTGGCATGAGTGGCCTCGGACCGGAGGAGATTGACTATGTAAACGCACACGGCACCGGAACCGACAACAACGACCTCTCGGAAGGCCATGCCATTGAAAAAATATTCGGCGACCGGATTCCCTGCGTGAGTTCAACCAAGCCTTTCACAGGGCACACCACCAGTGCGGCAGGTTCAACAGAGGCAATTTTATCGATTCTCTGTTTGCAGCACCAGGTAATATGGCCCAATCTGAATTTCAAAGAACGTATCGCAGAACTGAACTTCTCCCCTGTCGATCAACTTTTAACAAATATTCCTGTAAATGCGGTGATGTCGAATTCGTTTGGATTTGGGGGGAATGACACGTCGTTGGTTTTTAAGAGGGTGGACAAGTGGGCAAGTGGGCAAGTGGGCAAGTAAACGGTAAACAGGTGAACGGGTGAACGGGTGAACTAGGATCCAATTTTGAGTCCACTCCGAAAAGTCGTTTATTTATCAAATCACCATTTAAAAAATTGTTAAACCGCAAAGAACACAAAGAAACCGCAAAGGGCCGCAGAGATAACTCGCAGATAATTATAACTTTGCGAAACTCTGCGAAAAAACTCTGCGGCCCTCTGCGGTTATATTATTTGTTAGCAGACTTAT
>CAIQUS010000139.1 GCA_903875045.1 uncultured Bacteroidales bacterium | reverse complement strand
GTGGCCGTTGGTTGTCCGGAAGTAGTTACATCATAGTAATTTCCGGCCATAACAAATTTATCCCCCGTGATGATGCTTCCGGCAAAACCCTTTGCGTCGATATTTACACCGCCGGAGGTTTTAACACTTCCCGTTGAATAGCAATTGAGTACCGAACTGTTGTCGTTTAACCCGCAGAACCCCCCAAAACTTGCATCTGAGCCATTTGTCCGGGTTACATTTCCCCTGCTGTAGCCATTGCTTATCATAGAACCCGCATTGATCTTTCCTGCGAAACCTCCGGTGTTTGAGGTGCTCCCACTCACATTTCCAGTACAATAACTGTTACTGATCATTGAGCTGGTTGATCCTATCAGCCCGCCAACTTGAGTACTGCCACTCACATTGCCTGTGCTGTAGCAGTTATTTAAAGGACCACTGCCAGTTCCTACCAGCCCGCCAATAGATGAGGAAGAACATATTACATTTGACGAACTGTGCGAATTGGAAACAGACCCGGAATTACTACCCAAAAGCCCACCTGTAAATGATGAACTACCCACACTTCCACTACTAAAGCAGTTTTTAACAATACTACCTGGATTACTTTCACCTGCCAGCCCTCCGGTATAACCACTACTGCCCTGGACACTGCCGGTAATGAAACAGTTATCCAGCGTTGTATTTTCCAAGTGCCCAACCAGTCCGCCAATCGTATAACTTCCGGTAATATTCACATTTTCAACACCCAGGTTCGAGATGGAGGCACCAATGGTATAGCCAAACAAACCCTGAAGGAATGTTGGTCTGTTAATAAAGAGCCCGGTAATTTTATATCCGTTTCCGTTAAAAAAACCTTGGAATGCGCTGGATGATGAGCTGCCGATCGGAATCCATCCCTGGCCGGAATTATAATACACTCCCCCCGATGCACAGGCAGCGGTGATATCAATATCGTTCGTCATCTGAAAATAAATGCCCGTATTATTGAGGTAATTTCTCACATTGTTCAAGTGCTCATGCGTAGTAATCAGGTAAGGGTTGTTGAGGGTGCCGTTACCACCGGCAAATTGAGCTGAGAGGGAATGAATGCTCAAAATAGTTAATATTGCTGTTAAAAAGAGGGTCTGTAAAAGTAATTTCACCATGATTGATTTATAGGGTTTATTGATGGTAAAATTAGGTAATTTACATTATTCCGCACTCAGTGAATTGTTAAAAAGATAAAAACCTGTGTAAATCAATATGAAATCTTGTTACAAATGACCGGGTTGCCTGAATACAAACAAAAAAATCCCGATGCGGCTGACATTGTTTACACAAAACGGCCACATCGGAATTTTGCCTGGATGGTATGACCACCAGGTTTATTTGGGGGTGATTCTGAAATCCTGGTTACAACCTGCCTGCTACCGCATCCCAGTCAACCAGTTTCCAGAAATCAGCGATATAATCTGGACGCACATTCTGCTTGTCAAGATAATAGGCATGTTCCCATACGTCGCAGGTGAGCAGCGGTGTTGCACCGTGCTTCAGCGGATTGCCGGCATTGCTTTCCTGTACGATTTCAAGGCTCCCGTCATCTTTTTTGATAAGCCAGGCCCAGCCTGAACCAAACAAGGTTGCAGCCGCTGCCGAAAATTTCTCCTTGAATTCTGCCAATGATCCGAAATTCTTTAAGATGGCTCCGGCCAATGCTCCGGAAGGATCGCCGCCACCCTGCGGCTTCATGCAGTTCCAGTAAAAGGTATGGTTCCATACCTGTGCACCGTTGTTGAAAATTCCTGCCCCTGCTTTTCTGACGATGTCATCGAGGCTGGCATTTTCAAATTCGGTACCAATGATGAGTTTATTCAGGTTATTCACATAAGCCTGGTGATGCTTTCCATAATGAAATTCAATGGTCCGCTTCGAAATAAAAGGTTCCAGTGCATCCGGTGCATAAGGAAGCTTAGGGAGTTCGTGTGTCATGGTATAAAAGGTTTAAGGTTTAAAAATATAAAAAAGTTCAATCTTTCAATCCTGGTGAAGTTCCTCCCCCTCTCCGTTTAGGAGAGGGGGCCGGGGGGTGAGGTATCTCAGTTCATAGCCCAATGTTTCAATCCTGGTGTAGCTTCTACCCCTCTCCCCCGGGGATAGGGGACAGGGGGTGAGATATTTATTTGTTCAACATCTCCACCGCTTTTAAAAATCCGGGGTCGATGGTATTCAGAATCGGGAAGAATCCATCGTTATCGAGCAGGTTCCGTCCGATATATGCTTTCAGCATGGTTTTGACATAACGGTCAGATTTCGACAAGTCCTTCCCCTCATGTTTGATCCCTTTCTGGTCGGCGTAAAGAACAAATTCATTAAAAATGCCATCGGTAACTACAAAACCTTTGTCGAACTGATCCACATTTTTGAACCGTGTCAACAGGGTGCGGTTCCGGTCGGTATAGTCAAACGCAAACTGGTATACCAATCCTTTGTTGATACATTTGGTGTAATAAATCAGCGCTGAATCCTTTTCCATCGGAATAAAAATATCGGGCATAATGCCACCCCCTCCATAAACTGTTCTTCCTTTGGGTGTTTTGAACTTGAGCGAATCGGGGAATTTGATGGAATCAGGATGCTCAAGTTCCCCATTCATGAAACGATGGTAATAATCGCTGTTGTAAGTTTCCAGGCCATCTTTATATGATTTCTGGATGCATCGTCCGGTTGGGGTATAATACCTGGCAACCGTGAGCCGCAGGGCGCTTCCATCCTTAAAATCGAGTTGTTCCTGCACCAGGCCTTTGCCGAATGAACGGCGGCCAAGAATCATTCCGCGGTCGTGATCCTGAATGGCCCCCGATACAATTTCTGCCGCTGAAGCAGTTCCTTCGTCCACCAGTACGATGAGATCACCTTTTTCAAACAAACCATCGGCTGTGGCTTTTGAAACTTCCTTCTGGTGGTTCATCCCTTCGGTATAAACAATCAGTTCACCATTACCAAGAAATTCATCCGCAACATTTATCGCCGCTTTCAGGTAACCCCCGCCATTGCCCCTGAGGTCGAGGATAAGCTTTTTCATGCCTTCACCCTGAAGTTTTTCCAGTGCATTGTGTACCTCCTCGTGGGTTGTAGCCGCGAAATTGTTAAGCCGGATGTAGCCAATTCCCGGCGCTGCCATGTAGGCAACATCCATGCTGTAGGTAGGGATCACATCACGGGTGATGGTAAAATCAAGCAATCCGCCTGCGCCACGGCGAAAAATCGCCACATTTACTTTTGTTCCTTTGGGCCCCTTCAACTTTCGCATCACATCATTGGTGGATATTTTGATCCCGCAGATTTTTTTTCCATCAACCTTCACGATGCGGTCGCCGGCACGAATGCCAAGTTTTTCCGACGGCCCGCCCGATACGGGGTTGATCACGGTAACGGTGTCGTTCTCTACCCGAAATTGGACACCGATGCCCTCAAAACTCCCAAGCAAGGGGTCGTTGGCAGCGTGAAACTCTTCCTCCGAGATGAATACCGAATGTGGGTCGAGTTGCTCCAGCATCCCGGTAATCGCTTTTTCTTCCAGAACCTTTTTGCTGATAGTGTCTACGTAATTACTTTCCACATAATCGATTACCTCCTTCAGCTTGTCGTTGTCCGAATGTAAATAATTGAAGTTTCCAAGCCGGTTACCTAAGAAAAGCCCCAATAAAATGCCCACTATAAGCACTATCGCAAACCACACAGGTAAATAATAATTGTTTTTCTTCTCCATGCTGCAATGTTACCTTAAATCGAAAAAACGGCCCCGGAAAAAAGCCATCGTGATATGTTCAGTTTTCAGCCTGCAAATTTAGATGAATATCGGGTAGCATCCACAAATAACCGCCTTTTTTTTAGAACCTTTATAAATAAGAAGAAATGCCATGCACTTCTGGAAAAAATCCGACTTTTGTAGAAAATCATGGCCTATGTTCAAATTTGCCTTGCCGCTGCTGATGTTAATAACGCTGAATGTATCCGGCGGATTGCCCAAAGGTGAGATTCCCGCCAAACCATTTGAAAACAGTCATTTTGTCGTAATTGACTCACTACGTATACATTACCGGACCTGGAATGCGGATATCAAAAACCCTAAAGGCAAAGTATTGCTGATCCATGGATTTTGCGGATCGACTTTTTGCTGGCGAAACAACTATGATGCCCTGACTGCAGCCGGTTATAAGGTGGTTGCCATTGATCTCCCCGGATTTGGTTACAGCGGGCGTGATGCAAAGCTGAACCAGTCGCAAAGCAACAGGGGTAAAATGATCTGGGAACTTCTTGAAAAAATCGATGGAAACGACACCTCAAAATGGAATATCGTGGGTCATTCAATGGGCGGAGGAACCGCTGAAGCGGTTGCACTCATGAAACTTGACCGGACGAAAACCCTGACCATCCTCGATGGCATGATCTTTATTGAAAACAACAATGTAAATCTTAGTATCGTTGGACTGGTGAACCACCCCTGGTACAAAAAACTCCTCCTCTCCTATACCGAACACAGATACCTTTCATTTAACAATTTCAGGCGTGAATTAAAGGGCACATACGGATTTCTCCCCGATACGCTGACAGTTAACGGATATTGGGAACCCTTGCAAGTCGACGGTACTCCTGAAACGATTGTCAACCTGCTCGCAAACTCAAAGGAAATTCAAGACTTGAATGCCAGTGGGTTGGCTCAAATTCCGGTACTTGTCATCTGGGGAAAGAAAGACAAGACGCTGAGGCTTAAAAACGGGAAAAAACTTAAAAGGGCTGTTCCCTCCATTGACCTCAAGGTGATCCCTGATGCACGGCACATGGCTATGGAAACACATCCGGCGGTGTTTAATCAGATGCTGGTGGAGTTTTTGGACGGGAATAATAAATAGCGAAATGGCGAAATGGCGAAATGGCGAAATGTGCTATTTTTTCCTGGTGCCGGTGATCTCTTTTATCCGGTTTTTTGCATAGTCGCTGTACAGAATGTGCTGCGGGAGGTTTTCAATGGCTTTGGTACCGGGAATGTCGTTCCTCAGAAACTCCCGGTAATAGGGCAATCCGTCGTAAGGCTTCTTCAGATGATAGTCGTACTGATAGGCAATTTTGAAGCGGATGGTGTTGTTTTCAGGACTTGCCTCCAGTGCTTTCTCCAAAAAAATGATAGCCGTATCTGCATTCCCGTTTGAGGTATTCGCATCGGCAAGTTCACTGTAAAGGGTTGTGAGGAATTGTGCCGAGGGCATCAGCAGCCGCAGGGTTCTGTTCAGGTAAAGAAGCCCGGTGTCAACGGCCAGCGAACGGTAGGCGGAAACCCCATAATAGAAACACACCTCCGCATCGGAGGTGTCAGCAGCAATGGCTTTGCGGAAATACGGGGCTGCGCTGTCATATTTTTCCTGCTTGTAATAGGACAAGCCAAGGTACCTCATCGTAAATTTCGAGGAATCACCAAGCCGGTAACATTGGAGGAGTTGTTGTGCCGACGATTTAAAATCAATGAGCAGGTAGTAACAATATCCGGCTTGTTTCATGATGGGAACAGAGGAAGAATCATGCGACAGGTAAACCTGTGCCCGGTAGAGTGCCATGGCCGTTTCATCGCCCCTGATATAAAGGTTGATGAGCTTACCCGTTACATTCGCATCGAATGGGATAATTTTGAGGGCACGTTTGAAGAACTTAATTGCAGAGTCGGATTGTTTCAGTTCGTTGTAACAAATACCAAGTTGCCGCGCAATAAAAAATGAGGAGGAATCTGCCAGGTATAACGGTAAAAGTACTGTTATTGCCTTGCGGTAATCCTCTTCAGCATAATAGAGGTTGGCCAGCTGAAGCGTGAAATACCTGTTGTCGGGAAAAAGGCCGGTAATCTTCACACTGGTGGCAATGGCCATTTCCGAAGCCCCCGACAGCCTGTAAACATTTACAAGTTCATTCAATACCTGTATGTTTGTACTATCGTAAAAGAGGGCCTTCTGCAGAGCCAATGTGGCTTCGCTGTATTGAAAACCAGCGGCAAGGGCTCGTCCCTTGATCAAAAGCAGGTCGGTGCGGGTGCTGTCCTTTGAAAGATAAAGTTCAGCCAGGTTGATGGCCTGGCTGAACTGGCACGATTCCATGTGTTTTTTAAGTTGTTCGGCAGGTTCCGGCTGCTGTGCCACGTTAATCCGCGGGAAGGCAAAAAGCAGGATGACAAGAATCACAACAAATCTTCTCATGAAAATTTATTTTTTTGGCGCATCCGTTTTTTTGCAATCGAGATTAAATTTGATCGGAAGGTTGTACTGAACCGCCACCGGCACACCCTTATTTTCGCCGGGGTTCCAGTTGGGCATCATTTTAACAACGCGCGCAGCCTCCTCGTCACAGCCGCTGCCGATGCCACGCAGAACTTTCACGTCGGTAACTGCACCATTCTTTTCTACGATGAAAGATACATATACGGTACCTGTTACACCTTTCTTAAGGGCCTCTTCGGGGTACTTGATGTTTGCGATCAGAAATTTCGTGTAGCCATCCTGGCCACCGGGGTAGGAAGGTTGCTTTTCAACCACCGTAAATACCTCTTTGTCTATTTTTACCGGAACAAACTTTACCTGTGACTCTTTCTTTGGTTTGTCCTGCATCACAGGAGCCATCATTGTAAGTGTCTCAGTCTGGCCAATCACCGGGTCGCCGGAAATCTTCAGCGATTCCGCATTGCGGTAGGAACTGGCTGTTAAAATGAATAAAAGACCCAGAAGGGCAGGGAGGGCAAGAAGCACCTTGCTTTTCGCCCATGTTTTCGATTTTGATTTTGTCATCATGGCTATGCGTTTTTTAAGTAATGAAACATTGAAATGGTTGGTCAGGTTATTCACCCGGATGCCCATGGTTTCATCCAGGATCATTTGCTGGTATATATAACGGCTGATCCCGTTCTGCAGAACGCCTTCATCAGCCAGGTATTCATGGATGCTTTTCATTTCGCGGGCAGCCAGCCAGATCACAGGGTTGAACCATTGCAATATGGTGGCCAGCCCGATCAGGATCATATCGACGGTATGGCGCTGACGGATATGGACCTGCTCATGTTCAAGAATGACTGGCAAACTTCCTTTCGGAACTGTTTCCTCGTGAATGAATATAATGTTGAAAAATGAGAACGGCGAAATGCCGCGGTCAACAAAAACCACCCGCCCGGCATCACGTTCCCTGATGCCGAAGCGCCTTGTGATCATATACAGCTGGATCAGTTGCAGTCCGAAACGAAGAAGGAAAATAACAAGCCCGGTTAAATATATGATGGCGATTATTTCCATCCACTGCAAGTGCCCCTGAAGTGTTTGCGCCACCTTTGAAGGTGTGATCATCACCGGTTCAAGAAACACCACCAGTGAAGCTGATGAATTGGTGATGTTCCAGTGAAAGGGAAACAAAGGGAAAAGCAAGGAGAAGAGTACCATTGCGAGCAGATAAAACCGGTTTAACCGGAAAAAGGTATCCCGTCTCAGGAAAAGCCAGTAAATGGCATACAACACCAAAACACACAGGGTCGATTCAGCAAGATATAGAAGTAGTGCGTTCATGGGTTATCCTCCTTTTGTTTTCTGATCTCCTCGTTGATGGTCTTCTGGATCTCTTCAAGTTCTTTCAAACTCAATTTTCCCTCTGCGGCAAAAAACGATGTCAGCGATTTGTAGGAGTTACTGAAGTAGTTTGTCATAAAGCCACTGAAGGAGGATTTTGTATAATCGGCCTTGCTGATAACCGGAAAATACTCATGGGTGCGGCCATACGCCTTGTGGCCGACAAAACCTTTCTGCTCGAGAATGCGGATGATGGTTGATACAGTATTATAAGCTGGTTTAGGATCCGGGAACTTACCAAGCAGGTCGTGGACCAGCCCTTTCTCCATCTCCCAGAGAATCTGCATCACCTCCTCCTCAGCCCGGGTGAGCTGTAGCGGGAGTTCGTGGGTGTTTTTTTTAACTGACATGATATTCAAAGTTAAAATTTACGGAGTAGAATTTAAAATAGTGAGACCCATCTGAAAAGTCGTTTATTCCTCAAATCTCCATTTAAAAAATGTTAAACCGCAAAGAACACAAAGAAATCGCAAAGAGCCGCAGAGATAACTCACAGATGACTCTGACTTTGCGGAACTCTGCGAAAAAGCTCTGCGGCCCTCTGCGGTAAAAAAACATGTTGTCAGACTTATCGGGATGTCCTCAATATTTAGAAGACAAATATACAACTAATAATTTAGTTTGTCAACTAAATCTTTAATTTTATACCGAAAATTATGGGGATTACACCGACAAAAATGGCCGGTTCACCGAAAGCATTAAAAAATGGCACCGGATGATACAAAAACTACCTTGGAGGTACCGTTACACTGTCGACCAGGTAAACTGTTTCACCCCGCCATGGAAGCACACCGTTTTTTTCTTTGTAATGCAGCACGAGCACAGTGCCTTCAAGCTTCAGCAGTTGGTCAGCCAGTTCCTTTCCCGGCACTGAAAAGAAAAATTTTTCAGAGGCAAGTGAAACATCCTGATTGCTTTTGACACTGCTGAGGATCAGTTCGCCTTCAAAGGTTTTAAAGATAGTCCCTTTGTAGGAGAATTTCTGCAACAATCCGGAGCGGTTTCCTTCGCTGTAGGTAAAAGAGTATTTCCAATAGATAAACATGCCCAGCACAATGATGAGGATGGCGAGGCTCCAGTATAAAAACTTTTTCATGGGTTTAAATATAAATTAGTGTACAAACATAAGATAATTTTAATTGATTACTATCATACCAATAAATTCGAAATGACCGGATTTTAACCTTTACAGCCAGAGAATGCAAAGTTTAAATAACTCAAGTTTCGGAGTTAACCGAGTGCCTTGATAATTCAATATTCCTGAGGGTCTTCAACGGTTTCTATTAGAAAATCTAATCATACCATCCCTTCGGGATTTTGTTGCAAATCAATATGATTCACTACTACAATC
>CAIQUS010000138.1 GCA_903875045.1 uncultured Bacteroidales bacterium | reverse complement strand
GCAGTTGATGTTTTAGGTGATGCATACGAATACCTGATCGGACAATTTGCCAGTGGCGCCGGAAAGAAGGCAGGTGAGTTTTATACACCGCAAGGGGTAAGCAAAGTGTTGGCGAAAATTGTCACCACAGGGAAAACCAAATTGAAATCGGCCTATGACCCCACATCCGGATCAGGTTCCCTGTTGTTAAGAATTTCCAAAGAGGCAGAGGTGAATAATTTTTACGGACAAGAACTGAACCGCACAACATACAATCTTTGCAGGATGAACATGATCCTGCACGATGTTCATTACCGGCAATTCGACATCAAACAGGAGGACACTCTGGAACATCCCCAGCACATTGATAAAAAGTTTGAAGCCGTGGTTGCCAATCCCCCATTTTCCGCACAGTGGAGCGCCAGCCCTCTGTTTATGACCGATGACAGGTTTAGCCAGTATGGTAAACTGGCTCCATCCAGCAAGGCTGATTTTGCCTTTGTGCAGCACATGATCTTTCAACTGGCAGATAACGGGATCATGGCCATCGTTTTGCCTCATGGTGCTTTGTTTCGTGGTGGAGCAGAACAGCTTATTCGCAGGTATTTGATAGAAGACCGCAATTACCTGGATGCCGTAATCGGGTTACCTGCCAATATCTTTTACGGTACGAGCATCCCCACATGTATCATGGTTTATAAAAAATGTCGTGAAAACCCTGAAGACATCCTTTTCATTGATACCAGCCAGCATTATGAAAAGGTGAAAACCCAGAACATGCTTCGGGATGATGACATTAGCAAAATAGTCGCCACATACCGAAACCGCATTGAAGAAGCCAAATACAGCAAGCGGGCCACGTTGAAAGAAATTGCAGAGAATGATTACAACCTGAACATCCCGAGATATGTCGATACATTTGAAGCGGAGGAGAGCATTGATATTAATAAACTGGCGGAGGAACTTATCGAACTCGACAAACAAATAGCAGAAACTGATAATACGATCGCCGCTTTTTGTAAAGAATTGGGAATTAGCCCACCTTTTAAAATATTAGCATGATGAAAAGCAAAAAATCTACATTAAATGTTCAGGGCATAGAGATAGCCTTATTGAAATTTCAAAATGAGGATTATATTTCGATTACCGATATGTTGAAAGCCAAAGATGGAGATTTTTTTATCTCTGATTGGCTGAGAAATAGGAATACTGTTGAATTTTTAGGGATATGGGAACGCATTTACAATCCACATTTTAATTATGGCGAATTCGCCACAATTAAAAGTCAGGCAGGACTCAATAGTTATAAACTGAGTGTAAAAGAATGGGTTGAAAAGACAAATGCGATTGGATTAAAAGCGACAGCCGGGAGGTATGGCGGGACCTATGCTCATAAAGATATTGCTTTTGAGTTTGGAATGTGGATCAATGCAGAATTTAAAATATACTTAATCAAAGAGTTTCAAAGGTTAAAAGATGATGAAAATGACCGACTGAAATTAACATGGAATTTGCATCGCACCCTTTCTAAAATTAACTATCACATACACACCGATGCCATAAAAGAGCATATCATCCCGGCAAACATTACCAAGGAACAAGCAAATTACGTTTATGCTAACGAAGCCGATGTGCTAAACGTGGCATTGTTTGGCAAAACTGCAAAACAATGGCGTGATGCAAACCCCGGCAAAGAAGGTAATATCAGAGATTATGCAACAATTGAACAGCTTCTGATTTTAGCTAACATAGAAAGCATGAATGCGGAATATATCAGAATTAATTTAACCCAACGAGAAAGGCTGATCAAGCTCAATCAAATGGCCATTGTTCAATTGAAATCCCTTACTTCGGATCCAAATATTCAGAAACTGAAATAATGAGGAAGGAAGATAATACGCCAGCATTGCGGTTCCCGGAATTTAAGGATGAATGGGGGAAAAAGAGGTTGGGGCAGATATCAAAATGGTCATCAGGAGGAACGCCATCAAAGGACAATCCTCTCTATTGGAATGGTGATATTCCCTGGATTAGCGCTTCAACTATGCGAGGAATTGAATATTCTGATTCTGTACATAAAATCACACTTGAAGGTTTAAAGAATGGATCAAGGCTTGTTCCCAAAGGAAATTTATTGATTTTAGTCAGAGGCAGCATGCTTTTTAATACAATTCCCATCGGAATTACAGCAAGGGATGTAGCATTTAACCAAGACGTTAAATCAATTGTTGTTGATGAAAAAAACTCCACAAAATTTGTGCTATATTGGTTTTTCTCAGCGGAAAATATGATTTTAAATATGGTTACTGGTACGGGTATCGGTGCTGGTAAACTCGATTTGTCTGATTTAAGAAACTTGCCATTACAAATTCCTGCCCTCGCCGAGCAACAAAAAATTGCCTCCTTCCTCGCCTCCGTTGACGAAAAGCTCATGCAGATTAAACAACAAAAAGCACTCCTGGAACAATACAAGAAAGGGGTGATGCAGCGAATCTTCTCGCAGGAAATTCGGTTTAGGGATGAGAATGGTAAGGAATTTCCTGAGTGGAAACCGAAAACATTGAGCCAACTAGCCAAAATATTATATGGTAAAGACCAAAAAAAAGTTGTAGCTGAAAATGGCATATTCCCAATTTTAGGAACAGGTGGAATAATTGGCAATACAAATCAATTTCTATACGATAAACCATCTGTTCTTATTGGCCGAAAGGGTACAATTGATAAGCCAGTATATATGGACACGCCATTTTGGACTGTTGATACACTTTTTTATACTGAAGTATTTACGAATACCTTTCCGAAATGGCTATTTTATAAATTTCAGACCATAAACTGGTATTTGTATAACGAAGCATCTGGAGTTCCAAGCTTGAGTGGATCAACAATCTATAAGATTAAATTTGACCTGCCTTGCATAGAAGAACAAACCAAAATCGCCAATTTTCTATCCACTCTGGACGACAAGATTAACCATTGCAGCGTTCAGATTGAAAAAACGGAGCAGTGGAAAAAGGGGTTACTGCAAAAAATGTTTTGTTAACGCAGATTATACTAACCAGGATTGCTTTGGAAAAACATCTCAAAAAGGTTGCTGGAAATGAATTGTGTTGTATATTTGCACCAACAGTACCCGTTTTGCATACCATTAGAACTGCAGGCGGGTCCTTTTTTAAAGAAAGTTCTAAGAAACATTGATAATACACCTCCCATGCCTCTCTTGGAAGCACACTTGGGAGGTTTTTTGTTTTAAAGAGTAGCACTAACATGTCAAAGCAACCCGAACAAATACTCGAAGATAATCTTGTGCTACAACTGCAGCAATTGGGTTATGCTTTTGTGACAATCCGGGATGAGAAAGAGTTGCTAGCAAACCTCAAAGCACAGTTAGAAAAACATAATGGCATAGAATTTACTTCTAAAGAATTTGACCGGGTTTTGAATATCCTGAGTAAAGGCTCAGTATTTGACAAGGCGAAGATGTTGAGGGAAAAACAGCATATTGTCCGGGATAATGGCGAAAGTCTCTACTTCGCATTCATTGAACAGGAAAATTGGTGCCAGAATCAGTTTCAGGTTACTCACCAGGTTACTGCCGAAGGTACTTACAAGAATCGCTACGATGTCACCCTGCTCATCAATGGGTTGCCATTGGTACAGATTGAACTCAAGCGCAGGGGAATCGAGCTTAAAGAGGCTTTTAACCAGATTAACCGTTATCAGCGTCATTCATTTGGCGCTTCCATCGGATTATTTCAATACGTGCAGATATTTGTGATCAGTAATGGCGTGAACACGAAGTATTATGCCAACAACAAATACCAATCCTTTAAGCAAACCTTCTTTTGGAGCGATCTGGGCAATAAAACCATTACGCAGCTGGAACAATTTGCATTCTGTTTCCTGGATTCCTGCCATGTGTCAAAAATGGTTTGCAAGTATATTGTGCTCAGCGAAGCTCATAAGATTTTAATGGTCCTGCGACCTTATCAGTATTTCGCCGTGGAAGCCCTGATAGAAAGGGTGAAAGACACCAACAAAAACGGATATATCTGGCACACTACCGGTTCGGGAAAAACATTGACTTCATTTAAGGCCAGTCAAATCCTGATG
>CAIQUS010000137.1 GCA_903875045.1 uncultured Bacteroidales bacterium | reverse complement strand
TTTGCCTACGGCTGCCTTCAGATTCCCGGTTGCCCGGGACACCCTTGCTTTCGGCTATAAAATTCCGGTCATTACGGCTCTTTCGGGACTTGGGAAATTGCTTCCCCGCACCCTTTAGAATTACTACATGCCCGGCACACCAATCATATCATCCCTTCGGGATTTTGGTGTAATCAAGATGGCCTACCTGCAATCATATCATCCCTTCGGGATTTTGTTGCAAATCAGGATGGCTTGCCTACAATCATATCATCCCTTCGGGATTTTGGTGTGATGCCGGGAAAGACGTTTTAATGATCTAAAGCCCGAAGGGCTGACATGATTGTAGAATAATCCGGTTGTAGAGTCTATCCATAAACCCCGAAGGGGTGAAATATCAAATAATGAGTCCACTCCGAAAAGTCGTTTATTCATCAAATCACCATTTGAAAAAATGTTAAACCGCAAAGAACACAAAGAAACCGCAAAGAGCCGCAGAGATAACTCGCAGATAATTATAACTTTGCGAAACTCTGCGAAAATACTCTGCGGCCCTCTGCGGTTAAATTATTTGTTAGCAGACTTATCGGAGTGCCCTCAATAATACAACCCCAATTTATAAAATATTCAACCCCGAAACTTGAGTATATTACCTGCTTCGGAGCCGGTAAACATACGACAAGACCGCAACGGTATCATTGGGTCCATAAACGGAAACCGCTGCTTCATTGAACTCATTGATCAGCCGGCCTGAGTAGGTTCCCCCATTAGAACTGATCTTGTAACTGAGGACCGAAAGGTCCATTTCCGAATAATTTCCCCTTCCAACCCTTACCTCTTTGGTCAACCAGTTGAGCAGATTTGTCCCTGCGGGAACCACTATTTTCGGCGACCTGTATTTCAGGGTAGTGTCCAGGAGCACAGCCGTCCGGTTAAACGGGTTAATTTGTATGGATAATTCTTTTGAGTAAAACAGGTATAGGTTATCCTGCAAAGTGTAGGAAAACTTCATGCTCGACCAGGTAAAGAGAGCCGTATCAGCCGATTTAAAGGTTATGATGTCGTGTTCCTCAAATATTCCGGTATGCGGTTTGTAAAAAGTGGAATTGCCGACAAAACGGTTGATGATCGCCGTGTCAAATATCTCGTGCTTGTTGGTAAACATCCTGGCACCGGATTTATCCACCACGCCGGTGATATACATGGTTACAGGAAAGGAGGGTAAAGACGATTCTCCTGAATTCTTTTTACAGGAAGAGGATGAAATTATTAGAGCAATGCAGAAAAGAATCAGAAATATTGAAGCACTTTTCATACCCTGGGGCTAAAATGTCTTACAAAGATATAAAAACTCATGCTTGTTCCTTTCAGGGCCGGGCAGAAATCTCTACTTTTGGCACTCCAACAACCAATGCGATGATGCGTTTTGAAGAATCAGAACTTAAAGCCCTGGCCCTGCATAAAGTGGGCAACAAATCGGCGGATGAAGGGGTGGTGCTTTCCAGTAAACTTCTGGAGGCCGGCGATGTGATCAAACCTTTGCTGCTGCAATATTTTTTATCACCATTCAGGTCTGAAGAACTTTACAACTTTGCCCATCCGTCAGAACTTGACATGAACGAGGTCTACCATTATGCCTCCGCCATTTTCGAAAATCCGGGTTGCCTTTTGGAACAATCGCAGAATCTTGCTCAACACCTCTACCGACAGTCAACTCATCCGAAGATAAAAAACGGGGAATTTTACGTTGCCTTTTTCGAAAATTGCCGGATCAATGACGAAACCGTGAATGCCATCGGACTGTTCAAATCAGAATCTCGGGAAACATACCTGAAGATCTATCCTGTAAGTGGTTCCTTTGAGATTGGTCACGACGACGGGATCAACATCAACAAGCTCGACAAGGGTTGCCTGATCTTCAACACCGGCCGGGATGACGGCTTTGCGGTGGCCATTGTCGACACGCTGAATAAAGGCAGCGAAGCACAATACTGGCGCGATAATTTCCTGCAGGTAACCCCACGGGCCGATAATTATCACAACACCCGCACGGTGATGGATCTCTGCAAAAAGTTTGTCACCGACAAACTGCCCCAGGATTTTGAGGTTTCACGTGCCGATCAGGCCGACATGCTCAACCGTTCCATGAAATTTCTGAAAGAAAATGAATCTTTTGAAATGGAAGAATTCAACGAACAGGTACTCAGCGCTCCGGCCATCATCAACTCCTTTTCGGAATACAAAAATCAATTCGGGAAAGATTATGACCTCGACATCCCTGAAAACTTCCAGATATCTGAAAGCGCCGTGAAAAGTCAGTCGCGCTTTATGAAAAGTGTAATCAAACTGGATAAAAATTTCCACATCTACATCCATGGTGAAAAGCAGATGGTAGAAAAAGGATACGACGAAGTAAAACAGTTGAATTATTACAAATTATTTTTCAAAGAGGAGAATTAGCCGATGTACTTTGATGACACCAATCCATCGTTGACTTTAATAAACAATACCCCGTCTGAGGATTTTTGCGGAATGACTCCCTCCGAAATCCATCACCTGCTTTACGACGGATGGACAGATCGTTCCCCGCTTAGACTTCAATCACCGATATCAAATCAGACCCTGGATCTTATCCCGTATTTTCGCATTATTGAAGAATTTGTCAGGATTATCAAACGCGAACAGCCGGTCAGGCTGACCGCCCTCGGTTTTTTGCCCGGAAAAATAATTCGTGAACTTTACGACCTCCGGTTTATCCCTGATTGGTATATTGACGTGCGACGTGCCAAAGTGCTTCGGGAAAATGACAGTGCTGTTATCACTTCGGCACATAGCATGGCAAAGGCCTCCGGCCTGGTAAAAAATATTAAAAACAAATTATACCTCACAAAAAAAGGAGAACAGTTGTTGCATTCCGATGCCCGAAATCATTTATTTCAGGAGGTTCTCATGGCATTTACCCAAAAATGGGCATGGGGAAATCTGGATGGATACGCAGAAGCATTTGAAATACAGCGTTTATGGGGATTTTCAATTCATTTACTTTTTCAGTTTGGCCATTCAGAAAAAAAAGTCTCTTTCTATAGTCAGAAATTCCTGGTAGCATTTCCCCTGATTACTGAACAGTTTCCGCAACGCTCCTACAGTAATCCCTTGGATGATTTTGAAAGGTGCTACAGTATCCGCACTTTTGAACGATTTTTTGATTGGTGGGGTCTGATTAAAACGGAAGAAAAAAAGCGTGCTTTAGACTGGAGAAATCAGCCGGTTTCCGCATCCCCTTTGCTTCAGGATGTTTTCTCGTTTGAATGATTAATGATCGTTGACAAATCTTTTATTCATGAGCAATATCTTTCATTACTGCGTGCTTTCCATTTCAGGTGTCCTTCTTTCAACAATTCCAGGGTACACACAAACCATTAACAAGGCAAATCCATCTTTGAATGCCGAATCACTTGCCGGTTACGTGAACCCTTTCATCGGCACCCAGGAGATGGGCCATACCTTTCCCGGGGCATGTGTGCCATTCGGTTTCGTGCAATTGAGCCCCGACACCGACACAATTCCCTATGAAAAAGATGGTAAATACAATCCCGATGTTTACCGTTATTGTGCCGGTTACCAGTACCTCGATAAAACGATTGTCGGATTCAGTCACACCCATTTCAATGGTACCGGTCATTCCGACCTGGGCGATTTTCTCATCATGCCAACAGTCGGGAAACTTCAGCTAAACCCCGGAACCGCCGATCGCCCCGAAACCGGCTACCGTTCACGGTTTCGGAAAGAGACGGAAAAAGCCTCGCCCGGATATTACAAGGTTCACCTCGATGATCCGGATGTGGAGGCAGAACTCACCGTCACAACCCGGGCCGGATTCCATCAGTATACCTTCCCGAAAAGCGACAGCGTGCACATCATTCTCGATATGCTTCACGGCATCTACAACTACGATGGCAAGGTTTTATGGGCCGTGGTACAGGTACACAACGACACGCTGGTTACCGGCTACCGCATCACCCGCGGATGGGCGCGGACCCGGTACACCTATTTTGCCCTGAGCTTTTCAAAGCCCTTTAAAAGTTACGGGTTCAGGAATGATGAACAGCCTGTTTACCGTGGCTTCTGGCGAAAATTTAATCAACAGGAAAACTTCCCCGAAATGGCCGGAAAGAAAATCCGGGCTCATTTTGACTTCTCAACAGAAGATGGAGAAAAGATTAAAATCAAAATCGGTCTTTCGGCGGTCAGCATGGAGGGCGCCCTGCAAAACCTGCAGGCGGAAATTCCGGATTGGGATTTTGAAAAAACCAGAATGGAAGCCCGGAAAACCTGGGAAAGTGAACTCAACCGCATCAGGATTGAGGGTACAAACGACCGGAAAATCAACTTCTATACGGCCCTGTACCATGCCTTGCAATCGCCCGTGGTATATAACGATGTTGATGGCAGCTACCGGGGAATCGACCAGAATATTCATACATCCGGGGAATTCACCAACTATACGATCTTTTCGCTCTGGGATACCTATCGCGCCGAACATCCCCTCCTTACGCTTTTATACCCAAAACGCACTTCCGACATGGTCAACTCCATGCTGGCCCATTTCGACCAGAGCCCCGAACATCTGCTGCCGGTGTGGTCGCATCACGGAAATGAAAACTGGTGCATGATCGGTTATCACAGTGTGCCGGTCATTGCCGATGCTTATGTGAAGGGTATCCGGGGATTTGATTCATTCAAAGCATTTAAGGCCTGTGTGACAACGGCTACAAATCCATTTTCCGAAGGCATCCCCGATTACATGAAATATGGATATGTGCCCGACGATAAACTGGGAAATTCCGCTTCCATCACCCTCGAATATGCTTATGATGATTACACCATTGCGCAGTTTGCCCAGGCATTGATCAACGCGAAAGAACCTTCAGACAAAGAAAAACAATTTGCCGAAGATCAATTGCAGCGCTTTACCGACCGCTCGCTGAATTACCGAAACCTGTTTGATCCCTCTACCGGATTTATCCGTGCAAAAAAATCGGACGGCACCTGGAAAACCCCGTTCGATCCGCTGCGTACCATCGGCCAGGGGTTTATTGAGGGAAATTCATGGAACTATTCACTCTATGTACCGCATGATGTTTCGCATTACATCGGCATGATGGGGGGTGAAAAGCCTTTCATCCGGCGGCTCGATTCGCTTTTTACCATGTACCTTGATGATAAATATTTCAGCGAAACCGAAGATGTGACCAGGTCGGGGCTGATCGGCAATTATGTTCACGGCAACGAACCCAGCCACCATGTTGCTTATCTTTACGACTGGACTTCAAAACCATGGAAAACGCAGGAGCGCATCCATCTGATCGTGAATACCATGTACCATAACAAACCCGACGGGTTATGCGGAAATGATGATTGCGGGCAGATGAGCGCCTGGTATGTCTTCAGTACCCTTGGATTTTATCCCGTTTGTCCGGGCACCACCCAATATGCCATCGGAAGCCCTTGTGTCTCTTCCGCCATCATCGCCTTGCCGGATGAAAAGTCAATGATCATAAAGGCCGTCGGGTTAAGTGATAAAAATATCTATATTCAATCGATGACCATCAACGGGAAGCTCCTCGAAAAACCATTCATCGACCATGCAGATCTGATTGCCGGCGGGGAACTGATATTCAAAATGGGACCAAAACCTTAGTCATACTGTGTTATTCGGATCTACTGGTACAATGGTGATCAATCAAAAAAGTAATTTCCAATGGCTAAAAAACAAACCAATCAGCATAAGACACGGATACCGTTACAAACTGTACAAAAAAACATAGAAGAACAGGGTTTTATCGCTAAAAACAAAGAGATATTCCTCCTGGCTGTGGTGTTACTAATTACCATTGTTATATACTTTCCGGCGCTGAACCATTCATTCACCAATTGGGATGACAATGACTATATAACCGGCAATCAGTATATCAAATCACTCTCGCCGGAAAACCTTCAATACATTTTCACGGAGCCCATTGCACTCAATTATCATCCGCTTACCATGTTGTCACTGGCACTCAACTACAGGTTATCGGGCGAAGAGCCGGCTTCCTATTTCTTTGTCAATATCCTGTTCCATCTTTTCAACACACTGCTCACGTTCTACTTTGCCTTTCTCCTGCTTGGCCGTAACAAACTATCTGCCCTGTTCGTTGCTGCAATTTTTGCCGTACATCCCATGCATGTTGAATCGGTAGCCTGGATTTCGGAACGAAAAGATGTGCTTTATACCTTTTTCTTCCTCTCCGGGTTAATCTCATGGATTTTTTTCATGGACAAACGAAGGTGGCCATGGTATCTCTTATCGTTTGTTTTGTTTGTCCTTTCCGGCTTGTCAAAACCTTCTTCCGTGGTGTTTCCCCTGATCCTCCTGCTGCTGGATTATTTTTATAAACGAAAATTCAACCTGCTTTCCATTGTTGAAAAACTGCCGTTTTTTGCCATCTCCATTTTCATTGGTCTGGCAACACTCCATGCACAAATTGGGATTTCTGTCGTGGATATCAAACAATTCAATTTGATCCAGCAATTCCTTTTCGCCTCTTATGGTTTTTTCATTTACATCGCAATGCTGATCTTCCCTGTTGGTTTATCGGCCTTGCATCCGGTCCCGGCATTCAACACATCCCTGGATCTGCCCTGGATCTATTCCGTTACCCCCGTCATCAATTTAGTAATTGTCGGATTTATTCTCTACTCGCTGAAAAACAGCAGAATGCTATTCTTTGGTTTAATCTTCTACTTTTTAAATATTTTTCTCACCCTTCAGGTGATACAGGTTGGAAGCGCGGTCATTGCCGAACGCTATACCTATCTTTCCTATATCGGGTTACTGACCGGACTTTCATGGCTGATGACACAAACGGCTATTAAGAGGAAGATTGCGATGAAATGGATATATCTGGTAATGGTTGTTTTCTTTGGGTTAATGGCCATTCTTTCATTCCAGAGGGTTTCGGTATGGAAGAACAGTGGATCACTATGGACAGATGTGATTTCAAAATACCCGAAAAGTCACACTGCCTACAACAACAGGGGATATTTTTATGTGCAGGAAAAAAAGTATGACAAGGCATTGCCGGATTTTACAAAAGCCATCGATCTCATGCCGAATTTTGCCGATGCTTTAAACAACCGGGGGGGGGTGTATCGCTTACTTGACCAAAACCGGCTGGCTGTTGTTGATTATACAAACGCTTTGTTGATTCAACCGGATTACGTCAATGCACTGGCCGGGCGTGGCAATGCCTACGCAGGGCTGGGGCTTTTAGATTCAGCTTTAATTGATTTGAACAAGGCCTTTAAAATTAACCCTGCGCTTGCGAACGCCTTAGGCGACCGCGGGTCAGTCTATTTCAGATTGGGCCAGTTTGAAAATGCCATCGAGGATTGCAGCCGGAAAATTGCCATTGATCCTGAAAATATCACTTCTTATTTAAACCGTGGCGTGGCCTATAGTTCTCTTCAAAAATGGGACCTGGCGCTCAAAGACTACACGGTCGTTCTGAATGCCACACCCGAAAATCTCAATGTTTACGAATGGCGGGGCGTCGCTTTCAGATGTTTAGGATCGTATCAGCCTGCCATTGATGATTTTTCCCGGGGGATCAAAATGAGCCCGGCCAAATCCTCCCTCTATGTTAACAGGGCAGTCGCCTATAAAAAAGCGGGAATGCTGCAGGAAGCCATCAATGATGTAAAAATGGCGCGTAAGCTGGGTGCCAATGTTACCGAACAATCGGTTTTTTCAATATTGAATTAATGCGTCTGCCTGATACATAGTTTTTACCTTTTGCTTTAAATTTGCTGTTTTTCAAATTATCCCAGAATTTATATCATGAAAAAAAAATCTATTCAGCAAAAACCCGCGATCGGTTCAATTCCTGTGCAAAAAAAAATCCGGGAACAGGGGTTTCTGATGAAAAACAAAGAATTACTCCTGCTGGCAGTTGTGATAATTATCACCATGGTTATTTATTTTCCGACATTGCATCATAAATTCACCAATTGGGATGACAATGAATATATCATGGGCAACGTGTACATTAAAGCCCTTACATCTGCCAACCTTGCACACATATTCACCAAACCCGTCGCAGCCAATTATCATCCGCTAACAATGCTGTCGCTGGCATTAAATTACAGGTTTGCCGGCATAGAACCTTTCTCCTATTTTCTGGTCAATATAATTCTCCATCTTTTCAACACCCTGCTGACCTTCTATTTTTCCTTTCTTATTCTCGGACGTAACAAACCGCTGGCATTGTTTGTCGCCGCCATTTTTGCAATTCATCCGATGCATGTCGAATCAGTGGCATGGATTTCAGAACGTAAAGATGTTTTATACGCTTTTTTCTTTCTTTCCGGGTTGATCTCATGGGTTTATTTCATCAGGAAACGAACATGGCTTTTGTACCTGCTTGCATTTGTTTTATTTATCCTTGCCGGTCTTTCCAAACCCACTTCCGTTGTATTCCCGCTGATTCTTTTACTGTTGGATTATCTCTACAAACGAAAGTTTGATCTGCTGCTGCTTGTCGAGAAAATTCCATTTTTTCTCATCGCGCTCGGAATTGGCATGGCAACCATTTACGCTCAGGTGGATTCAGCTGTGGCTGATATTCACAACAACAATGTTTTTGCACAATTTCTTTACGCTTCGTATGGCTTTTTTATCTACATCTTCAAATTGATCATCCCTGCCGGACTGTCAACATTACATCCTTTTCCAGGGATTGTCAAAATACCGGATCTGCCATGGGTCTATTTCATTACGCCAGCAGTCAATTTAGCAATTGTCGGGTTGGTGCTCTATTCTCTGAAATTTACACGGATGTTGCTGTTTTGCTTAATCTTCTATTTTCTGAATATTGCCCTCACACTCCAGTTTGTTCAGGTTGGAAGCGCCATAATAGCGGAGCGATATACTTACATTTCGTACATCGGCATCCTTATTGGATTAGCATGGCTGATAAACCACATAGCTGAACGGAACAAAATACCGATGACCTATTTTTATCTTTTCATGGTGTTGTTTTTTGGAGTTAACACCATACTTTCTTCTCAACGGGTTTCGGTATGGAAAAACAGTGAAACACTCTGGTCCGATGTCATCGCAAAATATCCCGAAAGCTATACTTCATACAACAGCCGGGGAATGTACTATCTGGATGAGGAAATGCTTGACAAAGCATTGGCTGATTTTACCAAATCTGTGGAGATCTATCCAACCTATACCGTTGCAATCAGTAACCGCGGAAATGTTTTTCGCAAACAAAACCTCCCCCGGTTATCTGTCGCTGAATATAACAAAGCATTGGCCATAGATCCGGTTTTTATCGAGTCGCTTTTCGGCCGTGCCAGTGCCTACCTTACTTTAGGATTGCTGGATTCGGCATTAATTGATTTCAACAAAGCACTTAAAATCAACCCCGTTTGGTCGGCCGCTTTTGGAAACCGGGGATGTGTGTTTTTCAGATCAGGCCAGACTGAACGTGCAATTGAAGATTTCAACAGCGCAATTTCCATTGATAAGAATAATGCCGAATTTTATTTAAACCGGGGAGTTGCATTCAGCACACTCAAAAAGTGGGATCTGGCTGTAAACGATTACACTTTCGTATTAAAGTCACGTTCTGATTATCCTGATTTGTACGTCTGGCGTGCAGTCGCATATAGAAATACCGGAAAGTTTCAGCTGGCAATAGATGATTTCTCTACGGGTATCAGACTGGATCCCCGGAATTCATCGTTTTATGTAAACAGAGCTTTGGCATACAAACAAGCCGGGATGAACCAGAAGGCCGCAGATGACATTAAAATGGCCCAGCAACTCGGTGCAAAAGTTACCGAACAATCGGTTTTTTCAAATTTGAAGTAATGAGTCCGGTCAATCTTTAAGTTATGGTCGAAATTAACTGTAACTTTGTACCATCATATCAGCATTTTGGTGTCGGTATGTCGTAAATCATCATCAATTTTATTTTCCTGAATTAATTTACAAAAGCCTATGAAACGTTTACTTATTATAGCTTCAGTCATCATGTTTTCCATCAGCCTTTTTGCCCAGGTGCAAAAACATGTCGTTTTTCTGATGAATAAAGATAACAACCCTTATTCACTCTCGAATCCTTCAGCATTCTTAACCCAAAGGTCACTCGACCGCCGCGCCAAATCGAACATACCCCTCGACATGAAGGATCTTCCTGTTACACCATCCTATGTTGCACAAATTGCTGCGACAGGAGCGACAGTGGTTTATTCCCTTAAATGGTTCAATGCAGTGGTTGTCAACACCAATGATCCTGTGATTTTAGCTTCGATTGCAGCACTGCCGTTCGTTGATCACATTGACCAGGTTCTGTTTGATCAACCGCTGAAATCAACAACAACCAAGGGTTATAAGGCTACAGATGGAATCCCGCCTTACACACTTGGGAACGCCGGCCCTGTTTCCACGGTTAAATCTTCCAATCTCATCAATTACGGCCAGGCTTATAACCAGGCACACATGATCAATGTTGACGGTCTGCATAACCTGGGCTTTACCGGCCAGGGGATGATGATCGCCATCCTGGACGCCGGGTTCAACAGTGTGGATAACATACCAGCTTTCGACAGCCTGTGGCTGAACAACCGGATACTTGGTACCCGTGATTTCAATCTCCCGGGAAACAATGTTTTTGCTGATACGATGCATTCGCATGGCACAATGGTTCTTTCAACCATAGGCGCCAACCTTCCCGGGCAAATGGTAGGCACCGCCCCCGATGCCTCGTTCTGGCTGATCCGTACCGAAGTCGGCTGGTACGAAATGCTCATTGAAGAATACAACTGGGCAGGCGGTGCCGAATTCGCCGACAGCCTCGGAGCGGATGTGATCAACTCTTCACTGGGTTACACCACCTTCGACAAACCTGTTTTCAATCATACCTATGCTGATATGAATGGCAACACCACTCCTATCACCCGGGCTGCCGACATGGCTGCCGACCGTGGTATCCTGGTGGTGAACAGTGCCGGAAATGATGGAGCCAACGGATGGCATTACATTGGGGCCCCTGCCGACGGAAACAGCGTTTTCTCTCTCGGTGCAGTTGACGCATCAGGTAATTATGCCTATTTCAGTTCTGTGGGGCCTACCTACGACGGAAGGGTGAAACCGGATGTTGTGGCACAAGGGTTGAATTCAACGGTAATTAACACAAATGGTAATGTAACCCAGGCCAGTGGTACCTCTTTCTCCTCACCCATCATGGCAGGTGCCCTGGCTTGCCTGTTGCAATCAACACCGGCATTCTCCGCCGAACAAATCCGGTCGGCCGTGAGGAATACAGCTTCCAGATCATCGGCACCAGATGAACTCTATGGCTGGGGAATCCCAAACATGGTGAATGCACGAACGCTTCTTTCTGCCCCGGATATGCATCCTGTTTCTCAAAATCAGTTCTCATTGTTTCCGATGCCCTTTACCAGCGCACCCATCCTCAGAGGGAGCATGAGTAATTCCGGATCAATTCGTGTTGAAGTGCTTTCTGTGACAGGGCAACTTTTGATTTCAAAAACTTTCCAGTCTGAGGAATCTTCCTCCATGAAACTTGATGAATTCAACGGTTTCCCGTCAGGTATCTATTTCCTCCGCATTTCAAACGGTACTTCACAGCAGGTGCTGCGTGCCGTAAAGATATAACACCATTCAACCAAATCACTATGAAAAATAATCTGATACTGCTGCTTTTCTGGCTGCCGGTTTGCGGAGCGGCCCAGGTTGTGTTCAACCCGCCTGCTACGGAGAAAAAACCTGTTATTGATACCCTCCATGGGTTTCTGCTGACTGATAATTACCGCTGGCTCGAAGACAAAACCGACCCGAAGGTGGTTGACTGGACAAAAGCCCAGCATGATTACAGTGTTCAATTTATGAATGCTACCCAGAAAATCCATCAGGGACTGCGCGAGGAGGTGGCCGCATACATTGACCTGGATTACGAAGGGCCTCTGAACAAAGAGGGGAAAAGGGTTTTCCAGACCATTAAAAAGAAAGGCGACAAACAATCATCGGTTTATACCATCCTGAATGGGAAAAAAGTTCAGATATGGGATCCGGTAAAACTCGATACTTCAGGTAAAACCTCCACCACCTCAGTTGAATATACTTATGATGGCGAACGTGCCGCTGTGAGTGTACAGAAAAGCGGGGCAGAAATATCAACAACCTACATCATCGATACCCGCAATGGAAAGATCCTATACCCGGCGCTGGAAAATATTTTCGGATATCAGTGGACAAAAGATCAGCAGCATGCCTATTTCACGATCCGAAGCCAGGCAGATGTTGACAATCAAACGCCGCTGAAAAGTTATTTGTGGAAAGTAGGCGACCCGGTTGAGAAAGCGCAATTCATCGGAACAACAAAGGATGCAAAGGATTCCTATTATATTTATGATAACCGCTACAGCGATGTGACCTTTTTCGGTGAAGGCAACTTTAATTCGAACAGGTGTAAAATGAAAAAGACCGGAACGAACGACGAAGGGGCACTCATCTATGAAAGCAACGAGTTCGAGGCATACCCCTCGGCGATCGGTAACAATCTTTACATTCTGACCAACGACCATGCACCCAATTTCCGGTTCATGGTTACAAGTAAGGATAAACCTGACTACAAAAACTGGCAGGTGCTGATCCCGGAAGGATCTACGGTCATTGAAAATGTAGAGGTGTTGAAAGATGGCAGATTGATCGTCCAGGACAAAAAAGACATTCAGAGCCGCCTTACACTCCATGATGCCGGAGGAAAAGTAATTAAACCAGTCGAATTGCCGGAAATCGGGAATGTTGATTATGTTAGCTACGACCGGGAAGAGGACTCTGTTTACATCTATATGAGCACCTTTACCTCCCCGGGGAAAATGTATGTCGCCTCTCCTTCCGATTTCAAATGGCGGTTGTATTATTCAAGGACCATTCCCATTGATATGAGCAATATTGTTGGCGAAATTAAATTCTACTACACCAAGGACAGTACGCGGATTCCATGCCTGGTAGTCCACCGGAAAGACATGAAACCTGATGGCAACAACCCGGTTCTCCTGACAGCTTACGGCGGCTTTAATATCGGTATTTCCCCCGGATATTATGGATATTATGCACCATTTATCAACCGTGGAGGGGTAGTTGTTGAAGCTGGCATCCGCGGAGGAAATGAATATGGCGAAAAGTGGCACCAAAACGGCATGTTGCTCAACAAACAAAACTGTTTCAACGATTTCAACGCCTGCGCCGAATGGCTCGTAAAGGAAAAATATACAAACTCAGGGAAAATTGTTGCCGAGGGCGGCAGCAACGGCGGGTTGCTGATGGGGGCCATTGCCACACAGAGACCCGACCTGTATAAGGCAGTGCTTTGTGCAGTTCCACTGCTCGACATGGTCCGTTTTCATAAATTCCTGATCGCCCGTTACTGGATTCCTGAGTATGGTTCATCCGACAATGAGGCCGATTTCAGGAATTTATTGAGTTATTCCCCATACCATCATATCAGGCAGGGGATCAACCTGCCCACCATGCTGGTCAGAACCGGTGCCAACGACAGCCGTGTTGATCCGCTACATGCCAAGAAATTCGCGGCTGCCCTGCAAAATAACCCGGGGCAGATCAATCCTGTCCTGCTCTATATTGATTACAATGTCGGACATGGTTCCGGCCAGGCCACCAAACAACGTATCGACAACATCATGGTCAATTTCGAATTTATCATGAACCAGCTGGGAATGTAATTGATTTTTTTCAAAACACTTGACTTTTCTAAAAATATTTAGTATTATTGCAGCTTTATTTTAATATCATATTGATATTATAAAACTCAATCGTCATGGAAAAAGAAAAAGTCACCTCAACATCATCTGGATACATCTGTGTCCTGGTTTTCTTTGCATTGCTGGCCCTTGGAATAAGCCGGCTTGTTTTCTTCGAGCAAACTGCCTTAGGCATCGTCTTATCGATGTTTTGTTTTGCATGTGCCATTTTTACAGTGCTCGGACTCATGGTGGTCAACCCCAACGAATCAATGTTGCTGGTTCTTTTTGGCGAATACAAAGGCACCATCAAAAAGAATGGATTCTTCTGGGTAAACCCTTTTTATGTAAAAAAGAAGATCTCCCTTCGTGCCCGCAATCTCAACCGGGAACCGATCAAAGTCAACGATAAGCTGGGAAACCCCATCATGATCGGGTGCGTATTGGTATGGAGAGTCCGCGACACATTTAAAGCAGCTTTTGAAGTGGACGATTTTGCCCATTTTGTTGACATTCAAAGTGAGTCGGCTACCCGCAAACTGGCAGGTCATTATGCCTACGACAATTTTGATGATGAGCAAAAAGAGATTACACTCCGTGCAGGTGGCGAAGAGGTTCATCTGGCCCTTGAGCATGAACTTTCGGAACGGCTAAAAATGGCCGGCATAGAGGTACTTGAAGCAAGAATCAGCTACCTCGCTTATGCCTCAGAAATTGCCGGTGCCATGTTGCGCCGTCAGCAGGCAACTGCGGTGGTTGCCGCCCGTACAAAGATTGTAGAGGGTGCGGTAAGCATGGTGGAACTTGCGCTGAATGCACTGAGCAAAAAGCAGATCATCGATCTGGATGAAGACAAAAAAGCCTCCATGGTGAGCAACCTGATGGTGGTTCTTTGTTCCGACAAGGATACTACTCCTGTGGTAAATACCGGAACTTTGCATCAGTAAATTATTTATGGCAACAAAAAAGGTCTTCATGCTCCGGGTCAATCCCGAAATTTATGAGGCGCTTGAGAAATGGGCGGCAGATGAATTCCGCTCAGTGAATGGCCAATTGGAATGGGCAATTGAAAAGGCATTGAAGGAGGCCGGAAGGATGCCAAAAAAAAATTCATTGGTGAAGGATGAAAACCCTGAATAATAAAATACCGCATGATGGTCAATAATAATTTTACCGGTGTTTTTAACCGGAAACGGGATGATAAGTCAAATCGCCCGAAGGTCAGGCCGGAAATGGAGCCCATTGACTGGGTGATCGAGGCAATGGCGTTGATTGGATTGATGGCCATTTGGGGATATGTGATTTACCATTTCCCAAATCTTCCTGAAACCATCCCTTCCCATTTCAATGGCTCCGGACAACCTGATGATTATTCCGGTAAGGACACCATCTGGGCCCTCCCAGCGATTGCCCTGTTCATTTATGTGCTGCTTAGCCTGATTTCGCTTGTCCCCCACCAGTTCAATTTCACGGTTACCATCACCCCGGCCAATGCCTTGAAACAGTATACCATGGCAATCAGGTTGATCCGGTATCTGAAAACCGCCATCATCTATTTGTTCTTCTATATCAGCTATGTCACCATCAGGGTTGCAGCCGGCGTTGATTCAGGACTTGGATTATGGTTTTTGACGATCGTTCTTGGTGGTATCGTTGTTCCAATCATCTTTTACCTGATCATGGCCAACAAGTTAAAAGCATAAGAAAACCCCGCATTCAGTTAACAATTCATAAATTCGCCAGCCGGTACAAGCCATGAAAATAATGGTTACCGAATTGTTAAACCTGACATAATTAACGTATTTTCGCTTGTTACAAACTACCAGATCATTTTGGTGGTTTTCAAGGATTCAGTTTTGGCTTTACCCTGGAAAAATGGTATGGATCGAATTCGTGTCGGATGGAAAAACAGCATTCCTTCCTGTAACATGATAGTAACTGTTTTTGGATGAAAATCATAGAAAGAAACCCTTTTGTATTCAAAACATTTTTGGCTGTTTTGTCCGGGATATTCATCTCCTGGTCATTTGTTACTGTAAATTGGGTTCTGGTCTGGATTTGCTTCATTCCCTTGATTTTTGCATTCGCGGACACCAATGTAAAAAAGGCAACTATACTTGGATTCATTTTCGGGATTACAACGTTCTGCATTTCATATTCTTTTATACCACTCACCCTTTTTAACTATTCAGGAAAAATCAGTGTGGCTGGTATGCTGATCATCGTTATCTGTGCCCTGTTCTTCTCACTGTTTTACGCCATTGCTTCCGGTTTATATGTCTTTCTTATCACCCATAAAAATCACAAAACAACCTGGTGGAAAAACTCACTGATATTTACTTCCATCATTATATTGGCAGAGGCAGCAAGAATGTTTTGGTTTCCCGGATTATCATTGCTTGCTTTTCAATCGGGTTATCCTTTGGCTTCAAATTTATTTGCCATTCAGCCGGTGGCGGTTTTTGGTTATAGTATCATGACTTTTGTTGTTATTACCGGTAACTTTCTTTTAGCCAACGCCATCAGTAAAAAAAGCATACGATCTTTCTTCTTCTCTTTTGTATTTATTGGCACCTATTTCCTTGCAGGATATATCATTTTTGTGATTTTTCAAAGCAGCAACAGCAGAAAAAACACCTGTGATGTCGTGCTGGCATCCCATAATTTCGGCCCCAACCTGGTGTGGGATGAAAAAAACGGCGATTCCCTTGCATCCCTCCTCATTACGCTGAATAAAAAAGCAGTTGCACTTAACCCCAAAATAATTCTTTGGACAGAAACCACCATTCCCTGGACCATTGATGAAAATGATGATTTACTGTTAACGATGAGTTCGGAACTTGCCGGAAAGAATTCCGAAATGATCATCGGAGCCTACTATGCCATGCCTGATAAAAGAATTTACAATACCGCTTTAATAGTCAACCCCGATGGAAACAGTCAAACTTATTTCAAGCAAAACCTGCTTTCCGGATTGGAAAAACCAATAGGCGGAGAGAACAGTAAATTATTAATCCCATTTATGGCAAATAGTGCTGAAATGTCGGAAGGAGAAGATCAACAGCCTTTAATCACTTCTATTGGTAAAGCCGGAATGATGATCTGTAATGAAGCAGGTTTGCCATGTTATGATTTGACGAAACAGGGGAGTCAGTTTTTAATTAACATGGGTAACGACAATTGGTTTCCCAATACATGGGTTTCCAGGGGCCATTATTACATTTGCAGGATCAGGGCGGTTGAAAACAGAAAAGATTTAATCGTAAATTTGAACGGAGGATATTCAGGATTGATTGAAGCAAGCGGGGTACCTCAAAACATTGGCTTCAACAGAACAATGGGGCTGAAACAGGTAAAAGTAAGCCCGAATAGAAAAAACAACCCATTCATGGTGCTTTCTAAAGCACCTCTGTTGTTTTCTTTGTTCTGGGTGTTTGGCAGTTTCGTTACCCTGATTTTTACAAGGGCTAAATGATTTCTATTAAAAACAAATAAATTATCAGCTATGAAAAATAAAATGATTCATTTGCCTTGTACAAAAGGCAGCTTCAAGGGGTCACCATTCCTTCTTAGTTCAATTTTAATTTTATTTTCCTTGTTAATTTCTTCCGCTGATATTTTTGCCGGCGCTAATTCGATGAATAAATACCGTTGGAGAAATGATGATGGTTCTGAATCGGCTGCAACCTGGAAAGCTGCAGAAAATACCGTTACAACGATAAATTCACTAAATACCAATTTCAGATTAAGAATTGCACATACCGGAATGAATTTTCCATCCACGCCGGGAGGTTATTCCTTGCAGTATTCCACAGACCAAAATATCTGGACTACCATAACTACAGACGGAACTTCCAATGCCTTTGCCTTGTCTTCTACCATCCATTTTTCAGATGGTGATCCTACCACCAATCAATTATCGACAGCAAATTTTACACCATGGTATTGCATTTCGTCCTCTGCCATATCACCAAATCCTGTCAGTACTACTGCCGGAAACGAATTGGAATGGTGCCTGAAAGCCACCAGTAATGCGGTTGCAGGTACATATTATTTCAGAAGTACAAATATTGCTGTGACAATAGCCTATGATGTAACTGCTTTCCTTTATTTCGGAATCACCGCGTGGGACGGATCAGACAGCAACGACTGGAACACAGCCGCCAACTGGAGCACCAATGCTGTACCAACTTCGGCAGATCATGTGTTAATCCCAAATACGGTTTCCAATTATCCAATACTTTCTGCAGCCGGCGCCTGCAATAATATTACGCTGCAAAGCGGCGCTTCGCTGCTTGGAAATGCGTATTTAACAGTAAGCGGCGCAGCAACGGTTGATCGGACTATCCCGGGCACCAGCCAGGCATGGCATTTTCTTTCGTCGCCGGTGGCAGCGCAAGCCATCAGCCCTGCTTTTACGCCTGACCCTGCAACGTCATACGACTTCTTTGCATGGCATGAACCAACCGGCGAATGGGTTAATTTTAAAAACACCAGCGTTCCCCCCACCTGGAATACCGCAAATGTAACCACCAATTTTACCGCAGGCAAAGGGTATCTTGTTGAATATACAGGCACAGGGCTTACCAAACAATTCACCGGCAACTTGAACTCCGGAGCTGTTTCGCCTGTACTGACAAAAACCGGGACAGGCTCTTATGCAGCTTACAACCTCGTTGGAAACCCTTATCCTTCAGCCATCGACTGGAAGGCAGCAACCGGCTGGACAAGAACTGCATTGGTGTCAAGTGGTGGCGGTTATGATATGAGCATCTGGAATGATGCTGACGGACAATATGGCTCCTATAACAGCGCCTCGTTGATCGACAACGGTTCACATGGCGTGACACGATACATTGCTGTCGGACAGGGCTTTATGGTAAAAGCGGCCTCAGCGGGAACCCTTGGCATGGATGAAGGAATCAGGCTACACAACACCCAGCCTTTCCTTAAATCATCCGAAGCCATTGCCAATATCCTCCGCATAAAGGTTGCAGGAAATGCCAATAACTACTCCGATGAAATTGTAGTCGAGTTTGGCCATCCAACAGCCAATGGCGGCGCCGGAAAAATGTTCAGCTTTTACGAAACCGCCCCCAGCCTTTACACCGTGAAGCCGGATGGCAATTATTCCATTGATTTCCGTGGCGAACCCGGCGCAGTTACCATCCCCGTCAGTTTTAAAGCCGGCGCCGATGGCAATTACACACTTACCGCCAGCCAGATTGAAACGTTTACATCATCCACCACGATTATACTCGAAGATTTACAGGCCGCCAAAACTCAAAACTTCATGCAAAACCCGGTTTACACCTTTTCCTCTGCTAAAGCTGACGATGGCGCACGATTCCTGCTGCATTTTGGCGGTGCCTTCAGCATCAGCGAAAATGAAAAGGAACAACCTATAACTGTTTATGCTTCGGGAAATACGGTATATATCTCCAAAAAATCAGGCGAGGTCATGAAAGGCGAGGTCATCGTTTACACCATGATCGGTCAGGCAATGATGCACCAGCAACTCAGTGAGAGTCCCTTGACAAAACTCACCCTCAGCGGAACCCCGGGGTATTATCTCGTTAAGGTGATTACCGGCGATCATGCTTATTCCGTCAAAGTTTTTATTAACTGATTTTCAAAACAACGTATCATGAAAAAATTATGCAACCCAATTCTCACCTCTTTACTTCTGGCTTGTTTCATGGCCCTTGCCCAAATCAGCCTGGCCCAGGCTCCTCCTCCTCCTCCCGCAGATAAAGGAACCAATACCAACAAAGCCCCTGGTAACGGTGGCGGCGCTCCCATCGACGGTGGGTTGATCATTTCACTGGCCATGGTAGCCTGCTTTGGTACCTGGAAACTCTACAAAAGCAAGATACACAAGGCAACATAACCTGATCAATCTGGAATGCGCCTCTGATTGTTAACGCTTTGTAAAAGGGATACCTGCGTAATTGAACCGGTGTTTTTTTGTGTAATTTTGCAAAAAAACCAGAAAATGAATTTTATCGAAGAACTCCGCTGGCGGGGAATGATCCACGACATGACACCGGGAACAGAAGAGCAGATGGACAAAGAGATGACCTCTGCTTACATCGGGTATGACCCAACGAGTGATTCCCTCCATATCGGAAACCTGGCCTCCATCATGATGCTGGTTCACCTTCAGCGGGCAGGACACAAGCCTTTTGCCCTTGTCGGCGGCGCAACCGGCATGATTGGTGATCCTTCGGGAAAATCGGAAGAGCGTAACCTTCTCGACGAAACAGTTTTGCGTCACAATCAGCGTTGCATTCAAAAACAGCTCGAAAAGTTCCTTGACTTTAACTGCGGACTTCAGTCCGCAGAGTTAGTCAACAACTACGACTGGATGAAAGAGTTCTCTTTCCTGAATTTTCTCCGTGAGGTGGGCAAACACATCACCGTCAATTACATGTCAGCAAAAGATTCGGTCAAAAAACGCATGGAATCGGGGTCGGGTATTTCATTTACCGAATTCACATATCAGCTGGTTCAGGGTTTTGATTATTGCTGGCTTTACGAGCACAAACAGGTAAAACTCCAGATGGGAGGCTCCGATCAATGGGGCAACATCCTTACTGGTACGGAATTGATCCGGAGAAAACTTGGTGGTGATGCCTTTGCCTTGACCTGTCCGCTCATTACGAAGGCCGACGGCGGAAAATTTGGAAAAACCGAATCCGGGAATGTATGGCTCGACCCGAAAAAAACTTCTCCGTATAAATTTTACCAGTTCTGGCTAAACTCAAGTGATACTGATGCTTCAGAATATATTAAAAAATTTACGCTCCTTTCCAAAGAGGAGATTGAATTACTCCAGAAACAGCATGACGAAGCACCCCATCTGAGGATTTTGCAAAAAGCACTTGCCGAAGAAATCACCATCCGGGTGCATTCAAGGGAAGATTTACAGGCAGCCATGGAAGCCTCCGAAATTCTTTTTGGTAAAGGCACCGCTGAAACCCTGATGAGACTCTCCGAAGATACGCTGCTATCGGTTTTTGAAGGTGTACCGCAGAGGGAGATAGCCAAAAGCGAAATAGTGAAAAGTGAAATAGCGAAAAGCGAAATGGCGAATAGCGAAATGGCGAAATCATTGAATATCGTTGATTTTCTGGTTGATCTGACACAAATTTTTTCTTCCAAAGGTGAAGCAAGGAGAATGCTCAAGGAAGGCGGGGTCCAGGTAAACAAAACGAAGGTGGATGAATCCTTTGTGGTTGATCAGCACATTCTATCCAACGACAAATACATTCTTGTTCAGAAGGGGAAAAAGAACTATTTCCTGGTTAAAGCGATCTGAACAGCTTCGTTTATGCTGATTGTCTTTTCTTTAAAAATGAAATCCAAACTGAATCAGGTAGCGGAACCCGATACTGAATAAATCAAGTTTGCCATTCGACTTAAATGATTTATTGATCACGTAATCCCCGATCATCGGATACTTTTCAGTCAGTTTATTGTAGAGGTCCTGATTGATCGTTTTTAACTCTTCAAAATTGATATTTCCTGAGAAGTTAACTGCTCCCCCGTAATAGCTTACCGAAGGTCCGATAAAAATGAGGTCGATGGTAAACCGTTTCCAGAAAACAAACTGGTAACCGAGCTCAATGCCTGCATTGAACACATAAAATCCTCCTTTGATCAATCCGGCACTGTCGACCGATAACGGGATAACATCCACATCATTTTTAAACTTGTATCCATAGTAACTGGCAAAGGGGGCGATATAGATACCATCGGGGATTGGTCGCAGATTCCGCTTCATCAGGTAAAAACGGTATTCAAGTGCCACATTGATCCCATACTTGTTCCGGCTGGTAAGCGCAACCAGGTTGGCAATTGAATCCTTGAAAAGACTTGGAAATTCAAGATATCCAAGCGTCAGGGCAATTGATTGCCTTTTATTGAGGATGCGTTCATAACTCAGTGTCACATTTTTCATGCTCCACAGCAGCATCGGTGTCGGATTCAATTTGATGACATTTTTATGGATCGGGCTGGGAGTTGCGCGCAACGAGTCCTTTTTCTGTGCAAAAAGAATGAATGGAACCGCTGCAAACAGAAAAATGAATGGTATGATGATCTTTTTCATGGGAAGATATTTATCTGAAGTCTGAAATTTTACTTCTGACACATTTTTTTTCTTCGCAAAGTTAGAAATATTCTCAATTTTGCAGGATGACAATCATCATGGGAAACATATTCAACAGCCAGGTGAGAATCGCGGTTTTTCTTTATTTCCTGGTGATAGGCATATCATCAGCCGTTAACGGGCAACCGCTGGTAAGAAGGGCGTTATTCCTGGGAAACAGTTATACTTATGTGAATAATCTGCCAATCCTTACCGCTGCGCTGGCCCAAGCCTCGGGCGACTCTCTCTTTTTTGACAGCAATGCTCCCGGAGGATATACCTTGGGGTGGCAGCCTGTCGCACATGCCACCGATCCGGTCAGCCTTGCTAAAATACAAGGGAGTACCTGGGACTTTGTGATCCTGCAGGAGCAAAGTCAAACCCCGGCCATTGGCAGGTTGCGCGACAGTTGCATGTACCCGGCATCCGTCATCCTCCACAATGTTGTAAAATCGGTCAATCCATGCAGCCGGGTTTTGTTCTTCCTCACCTGGGGACGCAGGTTTGGCGGTATTCAGTGTTTCGAACCAAACTACTGCAGCCCCGACTTTACCGGATTTAATCAAATGCAGGACTCAATCACCATGTCTTACAAAGTGATTGCCGATTCTCTTTCCGATTGGATCGCACCCGTTGGGGAAGCCTGGCGGTTTGTGATCAACCATTCCGGGATGGTGCTGCATGATGCCGACAACTCACATCCGAACCTGAAAGGGTCCTACCTTGCTGCATGTGTGTTTTATGGTGTGATTTTCCAGAAACCATCCGCCGGCAACAGTTTTACTGCCGGCCTCGCTCCCGACTCGGCGCTGATGCTTCAACAGGTGGCCGATTCGATTACATTCGGCTACTCACAGCAGTGGAACCTGAACAATGATGCGCCTCATGCCGCATTCAGCCTGACTTCGTCGCATGATACTGTTTTTACCCGCAACCTCAGCAGCGGTTCAGACAATTGGCTGTGGGATTTTGGTGACGGACAAACATCCGTTCAGTTTGAACCCTACCATGTATACCCCGGATCAGGAACCTGGATGGTGAAATTACGTGCCTGCAATAGCTGCTTCTGTGACTCTACCGATAAAAATGTGACCATTTCAACCACAGGATTAACAACAGGTGCAGCGAATGGTCAGTTGATCAGACTCCTCGGTCCTGATCAGGATGGGTTGATCAAACTTCTTAATTTCCATGAAGACGGACTCCTGACTTTATACGAAATCACTGGTAAACTAAAAACTGTTCTTCCCGTTAAATCGGGAATTGCAAAAGCCTGCAACCTCAGCAAAGGTTTGTGGATATGGACGATCAGTAATACCAGAAATGAGTTGGTTGGGAGAGGACTCATCTATTTTTAACATAACGAAATCACAAACCCATGAAATACCTGGTCACATACTGGTCACAGACCGGAAATACGAAGAAAGTGGCGGAAGCCATATTTGATGTACTGCCAGGGGAAAAGCTCCTGAAGCCTTTTGATGAGGTTGACAGACTCGACGGATTTGACCTGATTTTTATTGGATTCCCGATCATGCAGTTCGGTCCGCCCCCTGCGGCCAAAAAGTTTCTTTCAACCCAAACCAAAGGAAAAAACATTGCCTTATTTGTTACCCATGCCATGCTTTCGCAAAGCGATGATCCCCGGCAACAGGCCATTCTGCACAAAGAACTGGACAAATGTTGCGAAATCTGTGCAGGAAGCAGCATGATCGGCACTTTTCACTGCCAGGGCGAACTTTCCGAAAAAATAGCAGATGAACTCATGGCAAGCAACATCACCATGCTGATGGAATTTGCAGCAATGCGGCCGTTAACCATAGGGCACCCCAATGAAAGCGAATTGGCCCATGCCCAAAAATTTGCAAGGGCTGTCATCGCATAATAACTGGCGCTGTGGCGCTAATTCACAAACTGTTTGGCGTAATATTTCGCAGTCAGTTTTTCACCTGTGGCCTTTTCAATCATCTCATTCCAATACCAGCGACTTCCCGGCATGAAAACTTTTTCCTTCAGGTAGGTACCAACCTCTGTTTTACCGGCAAAACTCTGGAATTTGTAATCGTCCGACTTGATCACATTGCCAACGATGTAGTAATACAACTGGGAAGCGAGCAATTCACCCAGCAGGTAATTGTGGTAATAGCAAGGGTAGGTAGCAATATGGATCTTTGTGGCCCAATCGGGTTCATTGCGGCCTGCCGGGCGTTTCATCATCTGGTATTTCTCAACCAGGTCCCACCAAAGTTTATTCAGGTCCTGATCGGGGTTTTTGTACATCTCCTTTTCGAACCGGTACATCACCTGTGCCCAGCGGCTGAATACAAGTTGCTCCAGACGTAAGGTTTTAAAGCATGTTTCAGCGATTTTCAGCTTTTCTTCTTCGCTGATGCCAGTCATATCTTTCAGCCACTGCGGATTCGAAGAAAACCTTCCGAAAATCATGGCGATGGCTTCGGTGGTGAAGGTATGAGCCGGATCACGCAGGATAAACGGCAGGGTCGTATCAATGTTCTTATCATATACGGCATGACCAAATTCGTGCAGCATGGTGTTCATCCAGTACTGGTTCGGTTTTACGTTGCAGAGCACCCGCACATCTCCGGCATTGTCGATATCGGTACAGAAAGCATGCTGATTCTTTCCGGGTTTCTCATAGAGATCGCTGTTTTTCATGATATCCTCCACGGGAAGTCCGATACCGGCATAATATTCAGATGTAAGTGTCTCAAGATTCTTGTCCTTGTAGTACTTATCAAGATCAACATCGTAAATCTTCGGAGCCTCCTGGAAAAAACGGTTCTGATAATTCCAGGGCCTTAGTTCATCCTTGCTTTTCAGGTTGTAGTATTTCACGAAGTATGTGTCAATATCCCCCTTCACCTGTTCAAAGGCTTTTTTCGTGAGACTGTCGAGTTCATCGAACAACTGACTCACCTCCTTCGGATCCTGGTCGCTCAGGGTCAGGCTCATTTCATGGTAATTTTTAAAACCAAGATCTTTGGCCACCTCATTGCGCAGCTTGACCAGCTTCTTCACATCATCGGCCACCACTGTGCCTATCTTTTTCTGCGCCTCCCATACCTCCTGCTGATATTTCACGTCTTTAGAACTGCTGAGTATCTCTTCGACATCATTGTCCGACATTTTCTTACCCTGCACCTCCGTTCTGAAGTTGCCGTATTTCTGCTCGATCACCGTACCCATGCGCACCATGGCATTCAGCTTGCCAGTATCGGCCTTGGCCATGAGGAACGACCGGTACAATACATCAAGCTGCCGGTTAAGCAAGCTATCAGTGATCATCCCTGAAACCTTGATCTCTTCCAGCTTTTTCAAGGATTCTTTGTTGGAAAAAAGCGCCATCATCTGAAGATTCAGATCTTCCGCCTTTTTAAAATCTTCGGGTTTGCCTGAGATGGCAGCATCCCAGGAAGCAATCGTTGTTTGCTTGTACAACGGGATGAGCACCGAATCGTGCTTTCTGATAAAATCGGTTAATTCTTTCTTCATTTTTTCCTGTTTGGAAGTACAGCCTGCCAGCAATAAAAGCGACATGCAAATTGCAATAATTGTTCTCATATTTTTGGATTTAGAGGAATTGGTCTATTTCTTTTTTCATTCAACATTCGATGTTCAATATTCCTTAATCAATATTCCACGAGGATCCTTCCTTGCCGTCCTTCACCGAAATATGGAGTTTCTGCAACGTATCCCTGATCTGATCAGAGGTACCCCAGTCTTTGGTTTCACGCGATTTCTGCCTGATGGCCAGTACAAGTTTCATCAATCCGTCGAGCAATTCATGCTGATCATTTACCTTTTCATCCTTCAGTCCAAGGATATCAAATAAAAAGGTGTTAAATATTTGTTTCAACAACTCCAGATCCTGGGATGAAAGGGTATCTTTTTTATCTGCCGCCGAATTGATGATGCGTACACTTTCAAACAGATTTGCCATCACCATCGGACTGTTAAAATCATCGTTCATGGCCTGATAGCACTCACGCTGAATAGTAGCAATCCTCCCCTCTCCCCCCGGGAGTGGGGTCGGGGGTGAGGGGTATAGTCTCTCCTCTCCCCCCGTGAGAGGGGTCGGGGTCGGGGGTGAGGGGTCCAGTCTCCCCAGCGTCTCATACCCCGCCAGCAACTTTTTCAACCCCTTTTCCGCTGCCTGCAAGGCTTCGTTAGAGAAATCAAGGGTACTGCGATAATGCGCCTGAAGGATAAAAAACCGGATGGTCATAGGGCTGTAGGCCTGTACCAGTGAAGCATGTGTTCCGGTAAAGAATTCATCAAGGGTGATAAAATTTCCCAATGATTTGCCCATCTTCTGTCCGTTGATGGTGACCATGTTGTTATGGAGCCAGTATTTCACCGACTCGTGGCCGATGGCAGCCTGGCATTGTGCGATTTCCGATTCATGATGCGGAAACAAAAGATCCATCCCTCCACCGTGGATGTCGAAATACTCACCCAGGTACTTGGTACTCATGGCCGAACATTCGAGGTGCCATCCAGGGAAGCCATCACTCCAGGGCGAAGGCCATCGCATGATATGTTCCGGCTGGGCCTTTTTCCAGAGGGCAAAATCTGCAGGATGCTGTTTTTCATCCTGCCCTTCCAGTGAACGGGTATTGGCCATTAGGTCTTCGAGCACCCTGCCCGACAGTTGTCCGTAATTGTATGTTTTGCTGTATTTCTCTACATCGAAGTACACCGAACCATTCACTATATACGCATAGCCTGCATCAAGAATTTGTTTTACCATCAGGATCTGCTCAATGATATGTCCGGAGGCACGTGGTTCAATACTGGGTCGCTTTACATTCAGCGCATCCATATAAACAAAATAGCGGTCGGCATAATACTGGGCGATCTCCATCGGCTCTACCTGCTCCACCCGCGCCTTCACGGCAATTTTATCTTCCCCTTCATCCAGATCAGCCACGAGATGTCCGACATCTGTAATGTTTCTGATATACCTTACCTTATAACCAAGATGTTGCAGATAACGAAAAACCAGATCGAAGGTAATGGCCGGACGGGCGTGACCAAGATGCGGATCGCCGTAAACCGTGGGTCCGCAAACATACATGCCAGCAAAAGGTGCATTGATGGGCTCAAAAGGTTCTTTTCTGCGGGAAAGTGTATTGTGAATATATAGCTGATTGTCCATGGCCGGAATTAATTGGGTGCAAAATTAGAAATAAAAGCGGAATCATTCATGAAACCAACACGACTGACCATGATCCAAAACGCATTTTAGTTAATTAATTCACAATAAATCTTATTATTTTTGTCCGGTAATTATAAATTCTCTCCTTTTATGAATGAAAAAATACTTGTCATTGGTTGCTCCGGTCAGATTGGCTCGGAACTCACCCTCGAACTGCGCAAAATTTATGGTGAATCAAAGGTAATCGCAACCGACATTCGCCCTGCTCCGCCCGAGGTAGCCGGTACCGGTCCGTTTGAAATTCTCGATGTGCTCGATGCCTCCAAACTTCAGCTGATCCTCGAACATGAGAAGATCACGCAGGTTTATCATCTGGCAGCCATCCTTTCGGGCAATGCCGAAAAACGCCCGCTGGCTTCATGGGACATCAACATGCGCAGTTTGATGAATGTGCTGGAACTGGCACGTGAGCTGAAAATCCCGAAGATATTCTGGCCATCATCCATTGCTGTATTTGGTCCGTCTACCCCCCGGATGGACACTCCGCAGTACACCATCATGGAACCCAATACCGTTTATGGCATCAGCAAACTGGCTGGTGAGCGCTGGATCGAATATTACTTTAATAAATATGGGGTAGATACCCGCAGTTTACGTTATCCGGGTTTGATCAGTTATAAAACCGAAGCGGGTGGCGGAACCACCGATTACGCCGTGGAAATTTTCTACGCAGCGATCAAAGAGAAAAAGTACGAATGTTTCCTTGGGCCCGACTCCGCCCTGCCGATGATGTTTATGCCCGATGCCATCAAAGCCACCATTGATGTCATGCAGGCCGATGCTTCAAAGCTGACCTTGCGGTCAAGCTACAACGTAGCCGGAATCTGCTTTACGCCCCAAATCCTTGCTGAAGAAATAAAAAAGCACATTCCCGGTTTCGAGATCACCTACAAACCCGACTTTCGCCAGGCCATCGCCGATTCATGGCCTGCCTGCATCAACGACACCGTTGCCAGGAAAGACTGGGGGTTGAATTATGAATACGATTTACAAAAGATGACAGAGGTAATGCTCCGGGAAGTTGCAAAGAAACTGGTCTGACAGAACTTTTTGTCACCTTTTGTGACATTTATTCAATTTTTATTGGATTTTAAAAGACAATTTGTATCTTTGCACCCCAAATTCCTCCTTAGCTCAGTTGGTTAGAGCATCTGACTGTTAATCAGAGGGTCGCTAGTTCAAGTCTAGCAGGGGGAGCCTGATAAAGAGCCACTTACGATGAAAATTGTGAGTGGCTTTTTTCATTTGCCACAAAATTTGCCACACAACTATTTTGGAGATAACCAGACATAGTAAGATTTAATGCTCTGATTTACAAGAAGATTATTTATTAACAAATTTTCAATGTAAGGGTGTAAACGGTAAATAACAATGCGAGATTTCGGCAATTAAGAATGCAAGAAATCGGTAAATAAGGATGCAGAAATTCGGTAAATAAGAATGCAGGATTTCGGTAAATAAGCATGCAAGTATCCTTCCTCG
>CAIQUS010000136.1 GCA_903875045.1 uncultured Bacteroidales bacterium | reverse complement strand
GTTTATCAACATTTAAAATAATATTTGTTAGCATGTGCTGGATTTCGATAAGCCAAAACAACACCAGCAAACTATCTTGTTAATTACCGCATAAAACTGTTAATAACGTTAATATTTACAACTGATTAGTTACGATTTATGTATTTAATTCCAGGGATTGGGGCGGCTTTGTCATGATTTCCGGAGATGACAGGGTAATGCCAATAATAGGATATAGCACCTCAAGCAGCTTTGATACTGCAAATGTTCCTCCTGCCCTGCAAAAAATGATCGAAGGTTATAAGAATCAGATCAGGTTTGCTATTGAAAATGATCTTCTTGTTACTGCGGCTATTGAAGATAAATGGAATGATTTTTTGAACAATAAACTTGATGAATCAGTGGGAACAGATGTGGTAGCTCCTTTATTGTCAACCAAATGGAACCAAAGTCCATATTACAACGACCAATGTCCATTTGATAATACTTATTCTGAACATACAGTTACAGGTTGTACCGCAACGGCAATGGCCCAAATTATGAAATTCTGGAATTATCCTGCACATGGGACTGGGTTCCACTCCTATAACTGCCCTGATTACGGAACACAAACAGCAAATTTTGCTGCAACAACCTATAACTGGGCCGCGATGCCGAATATAGTGAACTCTCCGAATAATTCCGTTGCAACCATTATGTATCAATGCGGGGTAAGTGTGGATATGAATTATGGTGTAGCGGCAACAGGTGGTAGTGGCGCTGCTGTCATATATAATAATGGCCAGAGCCCTGCCTGTGCCGAAGTAGCTTATAAAACGTATTTTGGATATAATCCTAATACAATTCAAGGATTAAAGCGTGTAAACTACACAGAGACTGCTTGGATAAATCTCTTAAAGACCGACCTAAACAGTGGTCGGCCAATTCAATATGTTGGATGGGGTACGAGTGGTGGTGGTCATACATTTGTATGTGACGGGTTTGATGCCAACAGTTTTTTTCACATGAATTGGGGGTGGGGCGGATCGTCTGATGCCTATTTCAATTTGAATGCGTTGAATCCAGGAACATATAACTTTAATAACGGCCAACAAGCTGTTATTGGGATTCAACCCTTATCAGGTGGGGGATCAACCCCAAATATTAAGTTAAATTCATCAATTTCAATTACGCCAAACCCAATTAACTTTTATCAATCGTTTACCGTAAATGCGGACTTAACCAATGCTGGTACGACCTCATTTAGTGGCGATTATTGTGCTGCACTTTTCGATAGCGATGGAATATTTATTGATTATGTTCAAACATTAACTACCGGGGCAAATCCACTTCCACCTGGTTATCATTATACAGGGGGACTGACTTTTTCAAACGGAGGTTTACCAACCGTGCCTGGAAATTATTTGATTGGGATTTATTACAGGGTTATAGGTGGCGAATGGATATTAGCCAGCAGCACAACCTATCCTAATATCGTTACTACCCATATCAAATCACCATATAACCCATTAGAGCAGTATTCCGATATTGTGGTAAATCCAAAGACTTTGGTACAAGGGGCGTCTGCCACAGTAAATGTAAACTTCTATAACAAAAAGCTAAACACATACTATGGCCAATATAAAGCAGCCCTTTATGATCTCGAGGGTAATTTTGTTCAAACAATCGGCACTTGCAACGAAAGCAATGGATTGCCTTCCGGTCATTTTTACAATTCCCCATACATAACCTTTAGTTGTCCTTCAATTACTGCTTCGCCCGGTACCTATATGCTGGCAATTCTTGAAAAAGAAAATGGCTCTGCCGATACTTACTTTGTTGGTGGAACCTATTATCAAACCCCTATAAATATTGTTGTTGTCGCACCCGTCATATCTCCCGATATTTTTGAACCAAATGACACCTATTCGAATTCCAGGAAATTAACAACCAATTGGATTAGTGATCTTTCGCGATGTTACACAACGGGTTCAAACAATCATACAGGCAACGATTATGATTTTTACTACATCAATCTTTCTGCCGGTTATAATTATGTCATTACTGCCAGGGTACATGATAGTTATAACAGTGGCAATGGGAAAATCTATTCCAATGATATTATATGGTCATATAGCAAGGGAAATGAATGGTCAAACTCTTACGATGATATTATGTCTGAAAATATTATGGTTAATGGAGAGGGGGTTGTCTATTTTCAGGTATTACCTTACTTTTTGGGTTCTAAAGGAACCTACCTGTTAGATATAAAAATTCAAAGGACGGTCAGTTTTGGGCTAAATCAGGAAAATTCAAATTCCATTGATATTTTCCCAAATCCTTCTACAGGATATTTGAATATTAATTTCAATGGATATTACCCTTACTCTAATTCCTGGGAGGTTAAGAATGGAGCAGGCCAAACAGTTTTAAAGGGAATAATTAGTGCCAATAAGCAAAAAATTGATGTATCAGAATTGGAAAATGGAGTTTATATGTTTTTGACTACTATAAACGATCAGCAACTTATCAGGAAATTTGTCCTGACCAAATAATGCCAGAATTATATTCTTTACATTTCATTTCAAGATTGTCTAAATTATTGATCTTTGTCAAATCTTATGTGCTCATTATGAATAAAGACCAATCATAAAGATTATGCCCCTCTCCTGGAACGAAATTAAAGACCGCGCCATCCATTTCTCCAAAGAATGGGAAAATGAAACCTCCGAAGATGCCGAAGCAAAATCATTCTGGGATGGGTTTTTCAATGTTTTCGGTATCCACCGCCGCAAAGTTGCAAGCTTTGAAAAGCCGGTGAAACGGCTGGATGAATCAACCGGTTATATTGATCTGCTCTGGAAAGGGATGATCCTGGTTGAACACAAATCGAAGGGAAAAGACCTCGACAAAGCCCATCAGCAGGCGCTTGACTACTTCCCAGGGTTGAAAAATTATGAACTGCCAAAATATATCCTGGTGTCGGATTTTTTCCGGTTCAAACTGCACGACCTGGATACGGATGCCCATTTTGAATTCAATCTCCCCGATCTCTATAAGAATATCAAACATTTCGGTTTCATTGCCGGGTACCAGAAACATGAATTCAGGGAACAGGATGCCGTAAACATCCATGCTGCCGAGTTGATGGGTAAACTGCACGACCGGTTGAAAGCCGTGGGATATGAAGGCCACGCACTGGAGGTTTACCTGATCAGGCTGTTGTTTTGTCTGTTTGCCGAAGATACCACCATTTTTGAACGGGACCAGCTCAGGGATTATCTCATCAATAAAACCAAAGATGATGGCAGCGACCTGGCGCAACATCTTTCCATGCTGTTTTATGTGCTCAATACCCCGAAAGAAAAGCGGCTTTCAAACCTGGATGAGGAACTGGCCGCTTTCGCTTATGTGAATGGCAAACTGTTCGAGGAAATGCTCCCCCCGGCATCCTTCGATACCTCCATGCGCAACAATCTGAT
>CAIQUS010000135.1 GCA_903875045.1 uncultured Bacteroidales bacterium | reverse complement strand
GCCAGTTCAAGTCTTTCAACGGTGCTGAGTCTTTTGCAATCCTGCGATCGATTATTGACACTGCGATTAAAAATAATCTGAATCCTTTGCATTCTCTCTCCCAAATTAATGCCCTACATTTGTAGGGGGTGAATAGTTACCGGAAATATTATCATAAAAGCGTCAGCGGATGGTTATCAGACTAACATATACAAGTCAGGCGAAACTGTTTCTGCCAACTATGTATTGCTGCAGGATATCAATGCCTCCGGGGGTGCCACTTTTAATGCAAATAATGCTATTGATAAGGGAAACAACTCAGGGTGGAATATCAATGCTGCTGTAGGGAAGGATTTGTTCTGGGTTGGCGGAACAGGTAAATGGGATGAACCGGCCCATTGGGCTGAATCAAGCGGTGGAATAGGAGGGACTTGTATTCCATCTTCCATAGATAATGTGATTTTTGATGGGCAATCGTTCTCATTTCCAAATCAATCGGTCACAGTCAATGTCAGGAATGCCCTATGTAACAGCATGACCTGGACAGGCGCTGCATTTTCTCCGACGTTTAAATGTGATACAATTACCCGTAACCTGCGGATTTATGGTTCTTTGACTTTAATAACAGGAATGACATGGAATTTCACCGGCCAAACATTTTTTGAGTCAACCACCATCGGAAAGACCATCACATCTGCGGGCAGAACATTTATTAACCATGTTTTTTTTGAGGGCCTTGGTGGTGGCTGGATGTTATTGGATGCATTCAATACAACAGGATATCTGTTTCTGAATTATGGTTCACTGAACACAAATAGTAAAAATGTTTTTTGTAAAACCTTTAACTCTGACAACACCAACATCAGAGGGTTAACACTAGGGAACTCCGTTTTTACCTGCAATTCCCCTGCACATGATTACAATTTCCGGTTGAATAGTGACAATCTGGTTTTCAATGCAGGAACTTCCACCTTCAAAATGTTTGGGTTGGATACCAATATTTATCCTGCCATTATCAGAGGGTCAGCACCATTGGTTTTTTATAACATTGAAAATACAAATACCAATAACTGCACCAACGAGGCCTATACATGCTGGGATATCAGAACAAAAGTGACCATACATAAGCTTACTATCTGGAATAAGCAATTCCGCCTCCAAAAAAAAGGCAGTTTCAACAATGTAAAAATTACCATCGACTCTCTGTTGATCACCGGAGATTGTGAAAAGGTGTTCGATACGATCTATAATCTTAAAATCCAGGATATTGTTTGTTCTCAAAATTCTTCGCTGGTGTTGAATACGGATCCTTTGGATACCATTCAAAATATCCTTTTTAACGGATTTCTCTGTACGATCAATGGTGATAATTCAAAATTCCATAAAGTCATACTCAACAGGGACGCAAACATCAAAGGTAATAACACCTTCGATAGTCTCACATTTGCACCTGGTTATGTCTATTATCTCTCTTCGGGTAAAACACAAACAATCATCAACAATTTTTCAGCCCCGGGAACCTGTTCCGGAAATATTGTCATTAATGCAACGTCGATCGGATCTCAGGCCACTCTATTCAAATCAGGAGGAGTTGTAACCGTGAATTATTGCATTCTTCAGGATATGAATGCCACCGGTGGAGCTGTTTTTGGGGCAAATAATTCCTTCGACATGGGAAACAATTCCGGGTGGACGATATCTCCCGGTGCACCGCTGAATCTGTTCTGGGTAGGCGGATCGGGAAACTGGAATGACTCGGGCCATTGGTCGTTGATTAGCGGAGGAACCGGAGGGGCATGCATCCCTTCTCCGATTGATAATGTGATTTTTGACCTCAATTCATTTACCAGCTCGAATCAATCCGTGACCATCAATACAAGTAATGCGTTTTGTAACAGCATGAGTTGGACAGTCTTAACTTTAATGCCTGTTATTACAGGGTCAAGCACAAATACACTGCATATCTATGGCTCGCTAACCCTTGTATCCGGTATGAATTGGAGCTTTCCGGGAAAGGTACATTTTGCTTCATCAGTATCAGGGAATATAATTACCATGGCCGCTAAAACCTTTGTAAATGATGTCACCTTTCAGGGATCATATAGTGGGAGCTGGACTCTGGCGGATGCTTTCAAAACTTCCGGAACGTTATTTCTGAATTATGGCTCGTTAAATACAAACAATCAAAGTGTTGATTGTAAAATATTTGACTCCGACAACAGTAATAATAGAACCCTTTCTCTTGGAAATTCAGTTATTACTTGTAATTCATACACCGGTAATTCAGTTGAAAACTTTCGATTGAATAGTAATAATCTGATATTCAATTCAGGAACTTCCATTTTTAAATTTTCCGGCAATAATAATGTTGATTTTCCCGTCATAATACGTGGATCAGCGCCATTGGTCTTTCATGATATTGAAATTACAAATTTAAATGCCGGAATTCTTAAGTGGGATGTCAGAACAAAAGTTACCATTAGAAAATTTATAACGCAAGCGCCTTCTTATCAACTGGCAAGCAGCCTTGCAATGAATCAATTAAAAATTATCATTGATTCATTAATAATCATCAACGGAGAAGCACTTTTTGACTGGGGTACCAATAATTATCAATTGAAAATTCAGGAAATTGTCTGTACCCAGAATTCAAAATTTTATCTAAAAGTTGACATGCAGGATTCAATTCACAATATCCTGTTTAATGGAAATTTATGTTACATTTTCAATATCGGTACAAAATTTCATAAAGTCATTCTCAACGGAGATGGAACGATTTACGGAAACAACACCTTCGATACGCTCACATTTGCCGCCGGTCGGAATTACCTGCTTGGAAGTGGATCAACCCAGATCATAAACAATCATTTTTCTGCTCTTGGTAATGGTTGTTTCCCAATAACAATTCGCGCTACGACATCAGGAACCCGATCAACGATTTCCAAAACCGCCGGTAATGTTGTTTGTGGTTATCTTGAATTGAGAGATCAGAAGGCTACCGGCGGGGCGAGTTTTTACGCGGGAACATATAGTACCAATGTGAGCAACAATACCGGGTGGAATTTCACCAATGGACCCGGTTATATTTACGGGCTGGGTGCCGATACATCCTATTGCGAAGGCGATACTTTGCTGCTGACGACTGAGCATTTTTACGGGGGGAGTTCATGGCTCTGGCAGGATGGAAGCACGAATTCCTTTTACAAGGTAACGCAGCCTGGTACCTATTGGGTTGAAGTAACCTATTCAAATAATTGTTTCTATGCTGACACGATCCATGTTACACAAAAGCCAAAACCTGTTGCGGTTGCAACAAGTAACAGCCCTGTATGCTCAGGCGATACGCTTAAATTCTATGGGACTGGTGGCACATCCTATTCATGGATCGGCCCTGTTGGCTATTTGTCCACACTTCAAAATCCCAAAATAATTAATTCTTCTCCGGCAAATTCCGGAAATTACTTATTGATAGCTACCCACAACGGCTGTAGCAGTTTTACTGATACTGTACCTGTTCAGGTGGAGGCCACGGTTATTGCATCAGTTTCAATCAACGCTTCAGCAAATCCGGCGTGCGAAGGTGCTTCAGTAACATTTACGGCAATCCCGGCAGGAGGTGGGACAGCACCTGCCTTCCTGTGGTTTAAGAACAACATTCCTGTCGGTTCCGGCATCACCTACACTTGTGTTCCGAATGATGGAGACGTCGTTTATGTTGTCATGACTTCAAATCTGCTGTGTAAAACCGGAAGCCCTGCAGCATCTCCCCCGGTTACCATGGCTGTTATTGCATATCAACCGGTCAGTGTTTCGATTTTGGCATCTGAAAACCCGGTTTGTACGGGTAATTCAGTCACTTTTACAGCTACCCCTGGCGGAGGTGGAATTACACCAGTTTACCAGTGGTTTAAGAATAACATACCTGTTGCCGGTGGTTTGAACTATTCCTTTATTCCCGCCAACGGGGATGTAGTTTATGTGGAGATGACATCAAGCCTTCTTTGTACAACAGGGAATCCGGCAACTTCAACCTCCATATCCATGGTGGTTATTACAGAAGTCGTTGCAAGCGTGTCGATTGCTTCAACCCAGAACAACGTATGTGCCGGCACTTCGGTTACTTTTACTGCGACTCCCGGCGAAGGCGGACCAACTCCATATTTTCAATGGTTTAAGAACAACATCGCTGTTGAAACAGGTTTGTCATATACATTTGTTCCTGCTAACAACGATAAAGTTTATGCAGTCATGACCTCATCTCTTTCTTGTGCAACGGGCAACCCGGCCACATCCGATACGGTAACTATGACTGTCAACCCGAATCTTCCGGTGAGCCTTTCGATAGCAGCTTCAGCCAACCCGGTTTGTGACGGGACTTTGGTTACCTTCACCGCAATGCCAGCCAATGGCGGGGCTAATCCGGGTTATCAGTGGAAGAAAAGCGGGATCGACCTTGCGGGTGCCACCAATGCAACATATAACTATATCCCGGCAAATGGCGATGTGATTACTTGTATACTGGCATCCAATGCAACTTGCGCTACAGGCAGTCCGGCCACATCTAACACTGTGACGATGACTGTCAATCCGAATCTTCCGGTGAGCCTATCCGTGGTTGCTTCGGCCAACCCGGTTTGTGATGGGACTATGGTTGCTTTCGCCGCAATGCCAACCAATGGCGGGGCTAATCCGGGTTATCAGTGGAAGAAAAGCGGGATCGACATTGCAGGCGCCACAAATGAAACATATAGCTATATTCCGGCAAATGGGGATGCCGTTACTTGTGTGCTGGCCTCCAACGCTACTTGCGCAACCGGCAGCCCGGCCAGTTCCAATGTGGTTACGATGACCGTCAATCCGAATCTTCCGGTGAGCCTTTCCATAGCAGCTTCAGCCAACCCGGTTTGTGACGGGACTTTGGTTACCTTTACCGCAATGTCAACCAATGGCGGGGCTAATCCGGGTTATCAGTGGAAGAAAATCGGGATCGACCTTGCAGGTGCCACCAATGCAACATATAGCTATTTCCCGGCAAACGGGGATGACGTTACTTGTGTGCTGACCTCCAACGCCACTTGCGCTACAGGCAGCCCGGCCACATCCGAGGCGGTTATGATGACCGTCAACCCGAATCTTCCGGTGAGCCTTTCCATTTCAGCCTTGGCCAACCCGGTTTGTGACGGGACTTTGGTTACCTTTACCGCAACGCCAAACAATGGCGGGGCTAATCCGGCTTATCAGTGGAAGAAAGGCGTAATTGACATTACAGGAGCCACCAATGCAACATATAGTTATTTTCCGGCAAATAGCGATGTGGTTACTTGTATACTGGCCTCCAACGCCACTTGCGCCAGCGGCAGTCCGGCTATTTCCAATGTGGTTATGATGACCGTCAATCCGAATCTTCCGGTGAGCCTATCCATGGTTGCTTCAGCCAACCCGGTTTGTGACGGGACTTTGGTTGCTTTCGCCGCAATGCCAACCAATGGCGGAACTAATCCGGCTTATCAGTGGAAGAAGGGCGGCACTGACATTGCAGGCTCGACCAATTCAACCTATTCCTATATCCCGGCAAATGGTGATGTGGTAAGTTGTATGCTGGCCTCCAATGCAACTTGTGCCACCGGTAGTCCTGCTACATCCAATACGGTTACCATGACCGTGATTCAAAACCTACCGGTGAGTATATCTATTGCAACTTCGGCCAACCCCGTTTGTGAAGGAACTGAGGTAACTTTCAGCGCAATGCCGATTAATGGAGGAACACTCCCGGCTTATCTTTGGAAAGTGAATGGCACTGTTGCAGGGAGCAATAATCCGGCATTTACATATCTGCCTGTTGATGGCGATGGTATCATTTGTATTCTGAATTCAAGCGGAGAATGCATTGAAAATAATCCTGCCATGTCAAATGAACTTTCAATGGTGGTGAAAAATCCCCCGGTGGCCACATTGCATATTTGCCCATCTGTAATTACCCGCGATACCAGACCATTTATTCTCAAAGGAGGATTACCATTGGGTGGAACATTTTCGGGGGCAGGTGTCCAGGGAACGATGTTCGACCCCTCGCTTGTGCCTGGAGCGCAAACTTCTGCACCGGTCAAATATATTTGTCACAATGTGTTTAATTGTTCGGATACAGCAAGTCAGGAAATAGTGATCCTTCCGGGAAATTCTGCATTTCAATGTGGTCAGCCTTTTTCTGATATTCGTGACAATCAGGTTTATTCTACGCGACTTATTGGAACACAATGCTGGATGACGCAGAACCTGAACCATGGAACTTTTATCAATTCGAATGAAATTCAGGCGGATAATTGTTTGCCGGAAAAATATTGTTATAACAACAATTCAAGCGATTGTACTACAAAAGGCGGGTTGTATCAGTGGGACGAGTTGTTGCAATATAATGAATCTGAGCCTGTACAAGGATTATGCCCGCCCGGCTGGCATGTATCATCTGAAACAGAATGGTTAACATTATTAACCACCATGAATGGTCCGGGTCTCGCAGGGGATTCACTGAAAATAGATGGCAGTTCCGGGTTCATTGCAATTTTACCCGGACTCAACTACCAAAATAACACCTGGGCTTTTGACAATTTCACAACCTTTTACTGGACATCCACTTCATCAGGAACAATACAATCCATCGCGCACGGGTTAAATATTCAAAATGGCAGTGTCTCTAAATACATGTCAAATCAGGCATGTGCCTTTTCAATCCGATGCATTCGAGATTGAAGTGGGACGAGACACACCTACCCAACATTGTTCATCATCATCATCATCTCTCTTACAATGTTCTCTGTGCCTTCTGCAATCTGACTAATAGAAGCATCCAGCATATAACAGGGCGTAGAAAATATTTTTCTGACCTGATCGATCACTACTTCGCCATGCACTGTTGTGGTGTATTCATTCCCCTTTGTTTCAATAAAGTGTTTTGATGCTGGATCATCACCAGTGGTGAGTTTTGTGCCTTTAAAAAGGTTTGCCAGGATTACCGGGGCTATGCACATGGCGCCGATGGGTTTACCGGACTCCGACATGGCAATGATGGCAGCCCCCACCTCATTGTTTACTGTACAATTGTCACCCTCAGTTGCCCAATTGCAAAGATTTTTTGCTGCACCAAATCCGCCAGGGAAGATCAGGGCATCGTAATCAGTGGGTTGAAATGCTGACATAGGCTCGATATTCCCGCGGGCAATACGGGCGGCCTCCACCAGCACATTCCGCTTTTCTGCCATCTCTTTCCCGGTAACATGATTGAGCACGTGATGTTGCAAAATGTCGGGTGCAAAACATTGATACAATGCCCCGGCCTTATCAATGGCCAGTAATGTCAACACCACTTCCTGGATTTCGGCGCCATCGAAAACGCCACAACCGGATAATACAACTGCAAATTTTTTCATTTCTCTGCGATTTTAAATAAGTCTGAAATTTCATGTCAAAAATAGAGAAAATCAACTAATTTTTCATTCCCTCAGGTCATCAATATTTCCTGTTTTATCAAAAGAAATAGTAATGGCAAAAAGGTGTTTGATCCAGGTGGAATTATTCTTTAACTTTGCGCGAATTTTTATGGAAACTCAAAAAAACTGATCCAGATGAAGAAAATCCAGATGGTTGACTTGCGTAGTCAATACCTCAACATCAAAACTGAAATAGACAAAGGCATCCAGGAGGTAATTGACGCCTGCGCCTTTATCAATGGCCCTGCTGTTCAAACGTTCCAAAAAAACCTTGAGCAGTATCTTGGAGTAAAACACGTGATCCCCTGTGCCAACGGTACCGATGCCCTGCAAGTTGCCATGATGGCGCTCAATCTTAAGCCAGGCGATGAGGTGATCACCACCTCCTTTACCTTTATTGCTACAGCCGAAGTTATAGCCCTGCTGAAACTTACCCCTGTTTTGGTTGATGTTGATCCAGATACCTTCAACATTGATCCCAGGGCAATTGAACGGGCCATCACACCAAAAACAAAAGCCATCGTACCTGTTCACCTTTTTGGACAAACTGCCCCGATGGAGGAGATCATGGAAATTGCAGGTAAACACAATCTCCATGTAATCGAAGACAATTGCCAGGCCATCGGATCGGATTATATTTTTAAAGATCAGGAAAGGAAAAAGGCAGGCACCATCGGCCACATTGGGTGTACTTCGTTTTTTCCATCGAAAAACCTGGGCTGTTACGGTGATGGCGGAGCCATTTTTACCAACGACGACGAACTTGCCAGGCAAATGCGTGTTGTTGTTAACCATGGCATGACCGTACGATATTACCACGATTATGTCGGGGTCAATTCCCGCCTCGACAGCATCCAGGCAGCTATTCTGAACGTTAAGCTAGGGCATCTCGATGAATATGCCGCCAAAAGACGCCTCGCTGCTGATTTTTATGACAATGCTTTCGCAAATAATCCCCGACTGAAAACACCATGCCGTTTTACCAGATCGACACATGTGTTTCATCAGTATACGCTTGAAACCCGGAATGTTGACAGAAAGGCATTGATTGAGTATCTTGCATCCAAAGATATCCCGGCCATGATTTATTACCCGGTACCTTTACACATGCAGAAAGCGTATCTTGATCCACGTTACAAACCAGGTGATTTCCCCGTAACAGAGCATCTCTGTGAAACTGTTTTTTCACTGCCAATGCATACAGAACTGGATACAGAACAATTAGCTCATATCACCCAAAGTGTAGTTGAATTTTTAAACCAATAATGATGGACGCAGAATATTTTGCCCATGAATCGGCTATTATAGATGAAGGTTGTAAAATAGGAAAAGGAACTAAAATCTGGCATTTTGCCCATATTATGAAGGGGTGTGTGATCGGAGAAAATTGCAACCTTGGCCAAAATGTGGTGATTTCACCCGATGTGGTACTGGGCAGAAATGTGAAGGTTCAGAATAATGTTTCGATTTATACAGGCGTGATTTGTGATGATGATGTTTTCCTTGGGCCATCCATGGTTTTTACCAATGTCATTAATCCCCGGAGTCATATTTTGCGCAGAGACCAATATCAGGCGACCAACGTCAGGCGAGGTGCATCCATAGGTGCAAATGCCACCATCGTTTGTGGCAATGAAATTGGTGAATTTGCCTTCATCGGTGCAGGAGCTGTTGTTACCAAAAACGTACCGGCCTATGCACTGATCGTTGGCAATCCGGGTCGTCAGATGGGCTGGATGAGTGAATATGGCCATCGATTGCATTTTGATGAAAAAAATATCGCCGTGTGCCCTGAAAGCCTCGAGAAATATGAGCTCACGAATGAAGGTAAAGTAATCAAACTTGGACAATAATTTATGAATCATAAACACAGACCCCATAATTTTGCACTGATCGGCGCAGCCGGCTATATCGCCCCCCGTCACATGAAGGCTATCAAGGATACCGGAAATCAACTGGTTTGTGCCCTTGATCCTTACGACGGGGTAGGTATCATTGACAGTTATTTTCCCAATGCCGATTTTTTTATTGAACCCGAACGTTTCGACCGGCATCTCGACAAATTACACCGCCTTGCCCGATCGAAAAAACAGATTGATGATAAAAAGGTTGATTATGTAAGCATCTGCTCTCCGAACTATATGCACGATTCACATATACGCCTTGCATTACGCAACGATGCCCATGCCATTTGTGAGAAACCAATCGTGCTGAATCCCTGGAATCTCGATGCGCTGGGTAAAATTGAAAGTGAAACAGGTAAAAAAGTTTTTTCAATCCTTCAATTGCGCTTACATCCCTCAATCAAGGCCCTTCGCGAACAAATTCTTCATGGGCCAAAGGATAAGATATATGATCTCGATCTCACTTACATCACATCCAGGGGCAATTGGTATGCGCGTTCCTGGAAGGGTGATACCTCAAAATCAGGTGGCATCGCGACAAACATAGGGGTCCATTTTTTTGACATGCTTACCTGGGTTTTTGGAAAAATGAAAGAAAATACAGTCCATGTCCTGGAAAGTGCCAAAGCAGGCGGCTTCCTCCAACTTGAACATGCCAACATCAGATGGTTTTTAAGCATCGATTACGATGACATCCCCGAAGATGTCCGCAAATCTGGAAAACGTACCTATCGCTCACTCCTCATGGGCCAGCAGGAAATTGAATTCAGCGATGGGTTCAGCGACCTTCATACAGAAATGTACCGCGAAATTATTGCAGGCCGGGGATATGGCCTCATGGATGCCAAGCAAAGCATCAACATTGTTTGCAACATACGTAACAGCGCACCGGTAGGATTAATGGGCGATTATCATCCTATTTTGAAAACAATTGCTAAAAAATCATAATATTTCACACGATCATTGTGTTTTGTCCGATATTCATTAACTTGCCCATGTTTTTAAGGTGTCACTCTCAAATAAGTTTTCTATGAAAATATTAGTAACAGGAGGAACAGGTTACATCGGATCTCACACGGTGGTTGAACTCCAGGCAAAGGGATATGAAGTGATCATCGTTGACAATTTGTCAAATTCATCCATTGATGTGCTGGATAACATTGCAAAAATTTCAGGGAAGAAACCGTTATTCGAAAAGTTTGACCTCACTGATCCTGAAAAAACTGCCACGTTTTTCAAGTTACATAACGACATCAGTGCCGTTATTCATTTTGCCGCATTCAAGGCTGTAGGTGAATCTGTCGAGGCACCCTTGATGTACTATCGGAACAACCTGTTATCTTTGGTCAATATTCTTCAGGGTATGATTGATAATACTATCCGAGATATTGTTTTTTCTTCATCCTGCACAGTTTACGGACAGCCTGATGTGCTTCCTGCCCGTGAGGATACTCCGGTTCAAAAAGCAGCTTCGCCTTATGGAAACACAAAGCAGATTTGCGAGGAAATCATCACAGATACCAGTATCAGCGCTAATATCCGGGGAATCCTTCTAAGATACTTTAACCCGATCGGGGCACATGAAACAGCCTTTATTGGCGAACTTCCCCTGGGTGTTCCAAATTGCCTGATGCCGTATATTACCCAAACAGCTATCGGAAAACGCCCTTTCTTAAGGGTTTGGGGCGATGATTATGATACCCCTGACGGTACAGCCATCCGCGATTACATCCATGTGGTTGATCTTGCTAAAGCGCATGTGATAGCTGTTGAACGACTTACAGGGGAAAAAGGGAAGAAGAATATTGAAACATTCAATCTCGGAACCGGAAATGGTTTTTCAGTGATGGAAGTCATTAAATCTTTTGAATCCACTTCCGGGGTGAAGCTGAATTACGAAATCAAAGAACGCAGGCCCGGCGATATCGTTAAGGTTTGGGCTGATACCGATTTTGCCAACAAGGAGTTGGGTTGGAAAGCTGAAAAAAATCTGGATGAAATGACCAGGTCAGCCTGGAAATGGGAACAGGCGTTGGCAAAAAAAGAAATAGCGAAATAGTGAAATAGCGAAAGTTAAGCAATGTTAGTTAGAAAAGGAAAATTATGAAAACTATCTTAATCACCGGGGGTGCCGGTTTCATCGGCTCTCATGTCGTTCGCAGGTTTGTAAAAAAATATCCTGGATACAAAATCGTAAACCTCGATAATCTGACCTATGCAGGAAATCTGGCCAACCTGCGAGATATCGAAAATGAGCCCAATTATGAGTTTGTCAAAGCGGATATAACCGCAGGGGAACTGATGAAAGTGCTGTTTAAAAAATACCGGTTTGATGGGGTAATACATCTTGCCGCCGAATCGCACGTTGACCGGTCGATCAGCAGCCCGATGGAGTTTATTTATGCCAATATCCTTGGTACCGTTAACCTCCTGAATGCCGCACGGGAGATATGGACAGATCATACAAATAAAAAATTCTATCATATTTCCACCGATGAGGTGTACGGTTCACTTGGGAAGACCGGTTTTTTCTATGAGAATACCCCCTACGACCCCCGCAGCCCTTACTCTGCTTCAAAGGCAAGTTCCGACCATTTGGTAAGGGCGTATAATCATACCTACGGTTTACCAACATTGATATCGAATTGTTCAAACAACTATGGTCCCTTTCAGTTCCCTGAAAAACTAATCCCACTGGCCATCCACAATATCAAAAACAACAGGCTGATACCTGTTTACGGAAAGGGTGAAAATATTCGCGACTGGTTATTTGTTGAGGATCATGCAAGTGCCATCGACCTCATTTTCCATGAAGGAAAAATTGCCGAAACCTACAATATTGGCGGACATAACGAATGGACAAACATTGCGCTGATCCATTTGTTATGTGAAATCATGGACCGTAAACTTAAACGGTCAGCCGGCACCTCTGTCAACCTGATCGCTTATGTGAAAGACAGGGCTGGTCACGATTTACGTTATGCCATTGATTCAGGAAAAATCCAGAAGGAACTGGGATGGAAGCCAAGTTTGCAGTTTGCCGAAGGTTTGGAAAAAACAGTTGATTGGTATCTGGCCAACGAAGAGTGGATGAAAAATGTCACTTCAGGTGATTACCAGAAATATTACGACAATCAATATACTAAACGATAGCGTTTTTGTTACGATAACGGTAGAGACGATGCATGCATCGTCTCTACGTTGCCTATTTTAGAGATCAAACCCTGCAAAACATTCCCGGGACCTGACTCAACGAAAGTGTCGGCACCATCGGTGATCATATTCTGAACCATCTGTGTCCATAATACCGGAGCTGTAAGTTGAGCAATAAGGTTCTGTTTGATGATTGATGGATCGGTTACCCTGCACCCGGTGGCATTTTGGTAAATTGGGCACACAGGTATGCTTACCATCGTTGCATCGATTGCCTGAGCTAGCTCCAAACGCGCAGGTTCCATCAGAGGTGAGTGGAAAGCACCACCTACTTTGAGCGGTAAAGCCCTTCGGGCACCTGCAGCTTTCATCCGTTCGCATGCAATTTCAATTCCTTTGATACTCCCTGAAATGACAAGTTGTCCGGGACTGTTGTAATTGGCAGGAACCACTATTTCCTCAATAGATTTACAGATCTCTTCTACCCTGGCATCCTCCAGCCCGAGGATGGCTGCCATGGTTGAGGGTTCGATTTCGCAGGCTTTCTGCATGGCCCGGGCCCGGGCCGAAACAAGCCGGAGCCCGTCCTCAAAAGTCAATGCCTTGTTCGCAACCAGGGCTGAGAATTCTCCAAGTGAATGACCTGCCACCATTTCAGGGTTAAAGTTATCACCAAGGGTTGCAGCAAGAATCACAGAATGAAGGAAAACAGCAGGCTGAGTAACTTTCGTTTGACGAAGGTCTTCATCGGTGCCTGCAAACATAAGGTCAGTAATCCGAAATCCCAGAATTTCATTGGATTTCTCAAACATTTCTTTGGCCAATGGGGAATTTTCATACAAGTCCTTGCCCATCCCAACAAACTGGGCACCCTGCCCGGGAAACACAAACGCTCTCATAATTCGGTTGTTTTACGATGTTATCATTTTGTAATTTGCATTTATTTTCGGTCTCCCAGGAATCTCAGCAGAAACATAAACAGATTGATAAAATCGAGATACAATGTGAGTGCCCCGAGTATGCTCAGTTTTTTGGTATTCGCTTCGCCATATTCTCCTGCGCCGGCACCCATCCTTTTTAAACGTTGGACGTCATAAGCGGTTAATCCGGTGAAAATTAAAACACCGATCACACTGATGATATAATCCATCACACCACTTTGCAGGAAAAAATTCACCAGCATGGCAACCATAAGCCCAATCAGTCCCATCATCATAATGCTGCCGAACTTTGTCAGGTCCGTTTTGGTGGTATACCCTGTTACAGCCATGATGCCGAACATGGCAGCCGTAATGGCAAAGGTCTTATACACCGAAGCGGCGGTATAAATAAGTAAAATGAAACTCAGGCTCATACCCATCAGCACAGAGAAAGAGATGAATAAAAGTGTCAAAACGGCAGGCGACAATCGCTGGAACCCAAACGACATTAACAAAACAAATCCGATTGGAGCGAGCGTAACAATCCACCCCAAAGGAGTCATTCCGCCTGTTTCCACATTTCTTAAACTGCTCATCAGCGATTCAGATGAACTGAACCAATATGCTGTAATGGCAGTTACAAACATAGCCAGGGTCATCCATCCGAACACCTGTGTCATAAATGATTTTGCAACAGCCGCATCCTGTGTGCCCTGTTGTGCTGTAAAAAATCCTCTGTTATTCGTCTGTTCAAACATTTTTTGTCCTCCTTGGTTAAATTAATTTAAGCAATGCAAGCAATGAATTCAATGTAAGCAAAGTAAGCAATTTTAAGTCTTATGCATTGTTTTCATTGTTTTCATTAGTGAAGTTTAGTACTAATCAGGTGTAAAAACTCAGCACGGGTTTTATCCCTTTCAAACGCACCCACAAAATCGGATGTCGTTGTGACAGAATTTTGTTTCTGAACACCGCGCATGGCCATACACAAATGTTGTGCCTCAATTACAACTGCAACCCCCAGGGGCTTCAGTGTGTCATTGATGGCATCTTTAATCTGCATGGTAAGCCGCTCCTGTACCTGCAACCGGCGGGCATAGATATCGACCACTCTTGCGATTTTACTTAACCCGGTGATGTACTTATCCGGGATATAAGCTACATGGGCTTTGCCGATGAACGGGACCATGTGGTGTTCACAAAGAGAGTAGATTTCAATATCTTTCACAATAACCATTTCCCGGTAATCTTCCCTGAACTTTGCCGAACTAAGTATCTCCTTTGGATCAAGTGCATAACCCTGGGTAAGGAACTGGATGGCTTTTGCAACACGCAATGGCGTTTTTTCCAGTCCTTCGCGGTTAGGATTCTCACCAATCAGGCGAAGAATCTCTTTATAATGCATAGCCAGTTCTTCGGTGGTTTTTTCATCGAATTCTTCGACTTTTTCGTAATTAAGCTTTCGTTTTATGGCCATAAGAATTTATATTTTAATTAATCGCCAAAATATTCAATAATGTTATTTTCTGACTGCTCAAGACGAACACAGTGCAAAAAGCATCCGAATTTTCTGATATCACCGGCCAATTCATTCCAGATTCCAATGACGACATTTTCACTTGTCGGAACTTTCCCTGATAAAAAATCAACTTCGAGATTCAGGTTTTTATGATCGACCTTTTTCAGGATTTTCTCTTCAATTAATTTACTCACATGACGAAGATGAACAACCAACCCTGTTCCAGGATCCGCTTCTCCTTTAACCGTCACAAAAAGGATGTAATTATGTCCATGCCAGTTGGGGTTTGAACACTTCCCGAAGATCTCGAAATTCTCGTCATCCGTGTATTCCGGCAGAAAAAGACGATGGGCTGCACTGAAATGTTCGCGGCGTGTAATGTAAACCATTTCACATGAATTTGGAAACAAAGATATTGTTTTTTAATCAACCTTATTATCCGGTTTGGAAGGTTGGGTATATTTAATGATGCTGGCGGATTCGAAAATGGTGTAAAACAGGTACAGTATGAAAAATCCGAGCATAAAGGGTATGGCATCGCTCCGGTTTGAAAAGGCATAAGCCATCATGACACCTGCATATAAAAAAAGTTTAACGAGAATGGTTAACAGAAAAGTATTTACGAATTTGATGAACCGTTTTTGTGTTGATTGTAACAGGTAATAAAAGGAAAGAAGTGTGGTGGCGATGAAAAAGACAAACAGGAAAGGAAGTGCAGGTGAAAAGAAAGTTCCGGGAAGCAGAAACCTGGAAATTAGTACAATCGATCCCAGGATGGCTGAAAAGAGCAGCAATTGCCGGAGAAATATGATATAAGCCGATTTCATTGGACAAAGATAGGAATTATTGTAAATGCATGAAGGTTACTTCCGCAACAAATCCTTTGTGACAAAATAGATGGAAATCGCTACGGAAACAATTGAAAAGATCACAATGAGAACAGGCTTTGTTTTCAGCCATTGGTCAAGTTTATAGCCAGCAAATACCCCTGACAGTATGATTGCCAGCATTTGAAAAGTCATGCCGGAATAGCGGGCATAGTCGTTAAGGCTTTTCCTGGGATTGGTTGTCATTTGTGCGTGGTGGGAAGTTGAGCTCCTTTGAACCCGATTGTTCCATACTACAGGTCCCTGAGAATTTGGCTCCAGGTTCAATGGCTAATTTTCCGGTGGTAATATCCCCGCTGAAACGCGCAGTTTCTTTTAAGGTCAGGAGTTCAGAAACCTTTACAGTGGCTGTAACTTCACCAGAAAAATCGGCATTCTGGCATTGGATATCTCCGCTGATTTTCCCTGTGGATCCAACAACGATTTTACCTTTGCACTGGATTGTCCCGTTGAGCGTTCCGTCAATCCGAAAATCGCCATTGACTTGTATCTCTCCAATAACAACTGCGCCAGGTCCCAGAATATTGATGGAGGGCATTTCAGGTTCTCTGTTTTTCGACATAAATGTTGATTTAAACATGGTTAGTTAATTAGGGACCGGGTAGTTTTTTTCAAAAAACCTAAGATATTGCAGAATATCTTTATTCTTATAAAGAACAGGATAATTTTCAACAGAGATTACAAAATTAAAATACTCACCCGCGTTTTCCAGTTTGGTAAAAATGTATTTGCTATTCAGGATCCCAAGAAAATAGTTCATTGCAGTTTCACTGTTGTCGAAATTGTTCACGGTTATCATCTGGCGGCCCTCATCGAGCAATAAACTATTCACCTGGAGATTCTCAAGAGAGTTAAATTTCAGATTATAGTCGGAAATTTTAACCTTCAATGCATCAACATCCACAAGCTCATCTTTTACAACCAGCACATAGAAGTGCATGGCCATCGGATCAAATTTGTACAATTTTAAGGTGTTATCAACAATGGTTGTTGAATCGGTTTGAATCGGCTGCCCTTTTGAATCTTTCTGGGTCCCCAGGAAGGCCAGCACATTTTCAGCCATTGGCTTAACCTTGCTGTATGGATAATCCTTGATGACTTTGTTCATTGCAGTAACCAGTGAATCAACAACTTCAATCTTTCCGAGTGCAAGGGCGCGCATGTAGTCAAATTTTGGCATCAGCAAAGAATCCGTTTTGTACCTGACCCGGGCTATATCGGCATTGTTAATAACCATGTAGTACTGCTGATTGGCAAAAGCTTTATAGGTGTCGTTGTAAAGCTTTGAAGCCTCTGACTGTCGGGCGTTTATTTCCTTGTAATAATTTGGATTCACAAGCAATTTTGCATAATCACTTTCAGGATAGAGGGTCAGTATCTGGTTTTTATACTGATCACTTTTCGGTTGATTTTGTACATGCATATAGAGTTGGCACAATTCGTAGGCGGTTTGAACCTTGTATTTGTTGTCGGGAAACCTGTTAAGCAAAGCTTCAAACGTTTCGATGGCATTGCCATAATCACCCAGTCCTTCCACAAATATAAAACCTGCCTGGTAATGTGCTTCTATAATCATATCATCAGAGGCCTTCACCTTTTCCTTCGTAAAGGGTATATCTGGCAAATAAAAAGCTCTCTCTTTGGGGTTATTCGATTTTGCAGCCTGCTTTTTGCCATCTTTGGTCGTATCTCCCGGAGAAACCGGTATTGAATCAGCTTTTTCCGGTTCACTGGCAAAGTTCACAACTGTTTTATCGGTCAGAAACCAATTATCTTCCAATTTGCGCCGCCCCCATTTTCTCATAAAAGTGGAGAATCCTGCCGACATGGTGGTTGGATTATAAAAATACCATCGTCCTTCTTTTGGCCCTCCAACCTGCTGTTCCTGGCCCATCCCTTGTCCCGGTAAACTCAGGTTCTCTGCCTTTTGCTGCTCTTCCATCTGTTTTTTCATTTCTTCAGCAACGAGGTTAGCAATGATCTTGTCTATGATCTTGTTTCTCTCATTTTCCGGCAATGTCGCAAGTTTCTGCAGGCTATCCTGTTTTTGGATAATCTGGAGGTTTTTTACCAGATCAGTAAGGGTATTGGTCCGTTTTGAAAGTTCTTTGTAATTGGGGTAGTCTTTAGGCAGGAATTGCATGGTGCTGTCGTAATAGGCCTGAGATATGGTATAATCGCGGGTCCCAAAGAAAATATCCGCCAGTTCAAGGGAAGAGATGGCTTTCTGATAATTGTTTGTTTTGCTTGTACTGACAGATTTTTTATAATATTCTATGGCGGTTGTGGTATCTGCATCTTTAATCGCAATGTGTGCAAGTGCATAATAAATCTGGTCCTGAAAGTCCTTGTTTTTATCGTCTTTCAGCATTTTTGTCAGTTTTTTGACGATATACTCCCTTTTTCCGCTTTTTGTATCATAGCATTGTGCCAGATTGATTTTGGCATTAAACTCCATTTCATACGATTTGGCATGTTTAATTACCAGTGAATACATTTGCGATGCTTCATTAAACTCGCCGTTAAGCTGATGAATCTGGCCGAGAATAAATTGACAGCGTGTCCGCATGGCCCCGGAAGGGTTTAGCTCCAGGGCGCGGTTAAGATAAGGTACAGCAGCATCATAGTTTTTCTGCATAATGAAAAACTGGCCATATACGAGGTTAAGCTCTGTTTCATATTTGTCAGGGGCATCACCTTTAGTGATTTTACTTTGCAACATGTCAAGCATTGGTTCCGCTCTTTTAAAATCACCAATCTGAATGTTTGCCTTGGCCTGCCATAGCATGGCCTCATATTTAAGTTCGTTTTCATTATAGGTCTTGATGACAAACTCAAAGGTGCGTCTGGCCATCGGATAATCCTGTTTGAAAAAATAGCTTTTGCCGATCAGCAGGTAGCAATCATCAATCCAGCGATTATACTCTTTACGGTTAAAGGTCATTGAATGCTTGTTGATGGCTTTGGAGGCTTTTTTAATGGCAATATCCGCATACTGGGATATTTTACTGGCGCTGGCTTTATCCCCGTAATAATAAACCGGCAGAACCAGTGAATAATTATCCTTCAGGCTAGCCTGATGTTCTTTTAGTCCCTGGCGCATATTATCCATGCCATTCCAATACACGTTATAATGTGCGGTAAGGTTGTGGTAAGTTCTGCGGACAAATGTGTTTTTCTTGGTGGAACAGGCACTAAACATGGCTAATCCTGATAATATCAGAATCCATGCGGCGAGGGAATATTTCTTCGTCGATCTCAAAACACCAGATACGTTTAAATAGTACAAACTATGATTTTACAAAAATATTTTAATTTTTTGAATTATCCTGAAAGTAATAAATGAAAAATGACACCGATCGGGGGAGCCATTGCCTGGTTGTAGCTGAACCGTTGGGCGAGTGCATAATTTTCCGATCTTTGCAGCGTTTCAGGATCAGCTTTGGATAAATGGCATTGGAAAGAAAAGATAGAAGGAAAGGAAAATGGACTGAGAAATGGCGGAATAAGTATCGCCTTGTTTTCATGACCGATGATACCCTGGAGGAGAGGTTTACCTTCCGGCTCTCACGGATGAATGTTTTTATTGCTTTGGGAACCCTGGCCATCGTCCTTATTTTTCTTACCAGTTTTCTGATTGCCTTTACCCCATTGAGGGAATATATTCCCGGATACACCAATGTCGGCCTTACCAAAAGGCTATATAAACTCCAGCTCAAAACTGATTCCATTGAACGAAGCCTGATTGCAAAGGAACAGTTTATCCGGAATCTTAGGGATGTTATCAACGGGAAGGATTTGACCGACGACAAACCCGTGGTGGGAGATACCATAAAAAGATATGGAAACATCAAAATAAAACGTTCACTTGAAGATTCATTGTTACGACTGGAGGTGGAAAACCAAAACAAATATAATTTATATAAAATCGAAACGATTGAAAGTGGCAGCCAGAAAAAGTCGTCATTGGGAGGTGTGCTGTTCTTTTCACCTTTGAAGGGGATCATCACCAATGGCTATAATCCGGCGATCAAACATTTTGGAGTCGATATTGTTGCCAAGCAAAATGAAGCAGTTAAAGCAGTACTCGATGGAACTGTTCTTTTAAGCAGTTGGACCCTGGAGACCGGATACGTCATCGCCATTCAGCATCCGCACAATATCGTATCATTGTATAAACATAATTCTGCCATCCTGAAAAAAGTCGGCGATTATGTTCGTGCAGGTGAACCTGTATCAATTGTTGGCGAAACGGGTGAACTGGCAACCGGACCCCACCTTCATTTCGAATTGTGGAGCGATGGCAACCCTGTCGATCCAAAAGAATATATCACCTTTTAACTCAAAGCCCTGATCTGTTGAAAAAGAACCTTGCCATATTAGGATCCACCGGTAGTATAGGTACTCAGGCACTGGATGTGGTGCGTTGCCATCCTGAATTATTTGGGGTGGAGGTGCTTACAGCCCAGGAAAACTGTGACCTGCTCATCAGCCAGGCGATGGAATTCAAGCCCAATGCAGTTGTAATAGGCAATGAGAATTGCTTTGCGAAAGTGGCAGAAGCCCTTAAAGATTATCCGGTGAAGGTATTTGCCGGCCAGGACTCCATTGCTCAGATTGTTGAAATGGAGGAGATTGACATGGTGTTGACAGCTTTGGTTGGTTATTCAGGCCTGAAGCCTACCTTGAATGCTATTAAGGCAGGGAAACACATTGCCCTGGCCAACAAGGAGACCCTTGTCATTGCCGGGGAACTTGTAATGGCAGAAGCCCGCCGCAAAAATGTTTTGATCATACCGGTGGACTCCGAACATTCTGCTATCTTTCAATGCCTTGCCGGCGAACAACTTGGATCTGTCGAGAAAATATATCTTACTGCGTCAGGGGGGCCCTTTCTGGGAAAAACCAGGCAACAACTTGCCGGGATAACCAAGGAAGCTGCCCTGCGTCATCCCAACTGGAAAATGGGGCCAAAAATCACTGTTGATTCGGCTTCCATGATGAACAAGGGATTAGAGGTGATTGAAGCCCGCTGGCTTTTTGACCTTTTACCAGACCAAATCGATGTGATCATCCATCCGCAATCTGTGATTCATTCCATGGTGCAATTTATTGATGGTTCCATAAAAGCACAGATGGGGTTGCCTGACATGAAACTTCCGATACTTTTTGCACTGGCTTATCCGAAGCGTGTAATCTCTGACCTCCCGAGGTTCAACTTTACTGATTACCCGCAACTGACTTTCAAAGCTCCCGACAATGAGGTTTTCAGAAATTTGTCATTGGCATTTTCGGCACTCAGGCAGGGAGGGAACATGCCCTGTATTTTGAATGCAGCAAATGAAATTGCAGTTGGTGCGTTTCTGGATGAACGTATTGGCTTTCTCGACATTCCTGAGGTGATTGAACATTGCATGGGAACTGTGTCTTTCATCAGGAATCCTCAGTATGATGACTACGTCGGCTCCCATATTGAAGCCATGGCCAGGGCCGGCGAATATTTAATTCATTTAAAACAGTATTAATTTATAATTTTTAACATCGCATGGAAATCGTAATAAAAGTCATTCAGTTATTGCTCAGTTTGTCAATACTCGTAATTTTTCACGAATTCGGCCATTTTATTGCAGCACGTGTATTTAAGATCAGGGTTGAAAAATTCTATCTTTTTTTTGATCCGTGGTTTTCACTTTTTAAATTCAAAAAAGGGGATACAGAATATGGTGTGGGCTGGATACCGTTGGGAGGATATGTGAAAATTTCGGGGATGATTGATGAGTCGATGGATAAAGAACAGATGAAACTGCCCCCTCAATCCTGGGAACTCCGTTCAAAACCGGCATGGCAACGATTGATCGTGATGTTGGGTGGGGTTACCGTAAATATTCTTCTGGCAATAGCTATCTATGTCATTATGCTTGCTGCCTGGGGAGAACAATATCTTCCTGCTTCAGCAGTGAAATACGGAATCTCCGTTGATTCACTTGGAAGTCAGATGGGCCTCAGAAATGGTGATGTTATTCTTTCTGTCGATCACAAGGGGGTGGATGATTTTGCATCCATTCCAAAAACAATTATTCTTGAGGAAGCAAAATCGGTACAGGTGATGCGCGATGGCCGGAAAACAGATGTTCAGATCCCGAATGGTTTTATCAGCAAGTTGATTGCACAAAAGTCGCCGGATTTTATTGCAGTCAGATTCCCTTTCGAAGCCGGAAAATTTACAGTTGGTTCACCCGCCGAATCAGCCGGGATGAAGGTAAATGATAAAATTATCGGACTGAATGACTCTATCCTGGTCTATTTTGATCAGTTCAGGGGATATGTACAGCAGTTCAAAAATAAAACAGTTAAGGTGATGGTGCTGCGGGGTAAGGATACCGTACGATTAACTGTAAACGTTCCGGAGGCCGGCCTTATCGGGGTTTATCCGAAAGGCCCGGCAAACTATTTTGTATTCCGGGAGAAGAGTTACAATGTCATTACGGCTGTGCCGGCTGGCGTTGTAAAAACCTTCGATCAGGCAGTCAATTATATCAAATCAATCAAACTTTTGTTCTCTCAGGAGAAAGCATACGAGTCGGTAGGTGGTTTTATAACCATTGGCAATATTTTTCCATCCACATGGGATTGGGGGGCGTTTTGGTCTCTCACAGCTTTTCTCTCTATCATGCTGGCCATTCTAAATATTTTACCGATTCCAGCGCTTGACGGGGGACATGTGATGTTTCTTTTATATGAAATTATTTTCCGTCGGAAACCGAGTGATAAATTCATGGAATATGCACAGATTGCCGGTATGGTCATCCTTTTTGGTTTGCTGATATTTGCAAACGGGCAGGATGTTATGAAGTATTTCAGGCACTGAAAATCCCATAACCAGTGGTCTAGTACCCGTTCACCTGTTCACCTGTTTACCAGTTTACCCTTCACGTGGTAACCTTCTCTCTTAACGACTTAAACCCCTCTCCAAGTATTTCTGTTGCATCCGTGACAGTCAGAAAAGCTTTTGGATCGATTTCATGAATATATTCTTCGAGAAGGCCTAATTCACGTCGGCTTACCACTGTATGGATCATGCGTCGTTCGGTATTATTGTACATGCCTATTCCGTCAATATAGGTTCCGCCACGGTCGAGATTATGAATGATTTTATCGCGAATCTCTTCGTATTTATCTGAAATAATGAATACACTTTTATCGTGGCTTACTCCTTCAAGCACAATATCGATGACTTTTCCGGTAACAAATATCACAATCCAGGAGTACAGGGGAATTTTCCAGTCACGAAAAACAGCCAGACCGATAAGCACGATTGCTGAATCGACATAGATCATCAGCATGCCAAGTGGAAGCCTTGTGTATTTTGCAAGGATCATGGCAATAATATCACTTCCGCCTGATGTTGCCTTCGCCTTGAAGATCAGCCCAAGTCCAAGACCGGCCAGAACCCCGCCAAAAATGGAGGACAACAATGCATCCCCGCTTACCAGTGGTTCAAAACCCCAGAAATATGTAAGCACATCAGTGAAGAGGGCGGTTAAGGAAAATCCGACCACGGTCTTCATCCCAAATCTTGGCCCCAGAAACTTAATGCCTAAAATAGTCAATGGAATATCGAAACACAGCGCAACAAGACCCACAGGTGTTCCAAAGAGGTAATGCATTACAATGGAAATCCCGTAAACCCCGCCGGGAACAATTTTATTGGGTGTAATAAATAAAACAAAACTGGTTGCAAGAACCAATGCCCCGACGGTGATCAGGATATAGGAGAAAAGCCATTTCCTGGAAAAGGGTTTTTCCTTGATAAGAAATTGAGACATATTAGTTTATTTAGGTGGATCGAAAACAGGAATGCAAAGATATTTGATTGTAACACAATGCAAGCAGTGAATGTGCGTTTTACATTGAAACATTTTTCAAAAAAACTTGTATAAACACCGGCTGTGTTATTTTTGGGTATGTTTACAAATTTTGAAAGAGTTTAAATAGGCTCCACTTTTGTTGGAGTTGCAAAAAAAACTGTACTTTTATCCCGTTTTTCTAATGAACCTTACAATCCTTTGTCAACGTTGATTACACTTTCATATCTGAATAAATTCAAAATAAGGGTTTTAACACTCATGGGTGTATTTGGTTTGCAGTTTGTTGCTTGTGTTTATGCCCAACAGCCAACCCTCATCACACATTATATGTTTACAAACATGGCTACCAACCCTGCATTTGCAGGAGGCAGCGGTGGTATAAACATTACAGGGTTGGTTCGCCAGCAGTGGATGGGTTGGAAAGATACTGATGGTACTAAATCGGCTCCGCAAACTTTTTTATTGACAGCAGATTCTCCTATCAGAAAACTTCACGGGGGTATCGGACTATCCATTTCTCAGGACCAGATTGGCGTTTTTAAAAATATTGTGGTGAAACTTGGTTATGCTTACAAAATGGAAGCATGGTCGGGCGACCTGTCATTCGGAATACAGGGAAGTTTGGTGAATATCAGCTATGATGCGTCAAAATTCACACCGATTGTTAAAGAGGACCCTGTTCTTGCCGAAATTGAAGGAAAAAAGAGCGATATGGCGATTGACTTGGGATTAGGCGTATTCTATAAGGTACCTGATAAATATTATGTCGGATTATCAGCCGAAAATATTTTGCAGACCAAAGGTAAAAAAACCTCATATCAGATGCGCCGCACATATTATTTAAATGGTGGCTATCAGTGGACGGTTCCGAATCATCCGGCTTTTGAATTGCTCCCATCAGCGCAGATCATGTTCGATGGGGCTGTTTTGCAATTGAATGCAAGCGCTTTGGTTATGTATAGCAATAAATTTTACGGGGGGCTTGGCTATCGCCTGCAGGATGCTGTTTCGGTTCTTGCAGGGGTGGTCATCAAGGGGTTACGGATAGGTGTGGCATACGATATCAGTACATCAGCTATGACAAAATATAATAGTGGAGGCCTTGAAATCATGGTTAATTATTGTTTTAAAATTGACACTGATAAATTCCGGAAAAGTTACAGGAATACACGGTTCTTATAAAATAAAAATTGTAAATTTGCCGTTTTGTCTTGAAAAACTGAATATTAACATAATAAACCTTAATTCGTAGCGTTAATTTTCATCCTTTAATCTGCCAACAAATGAAAAAATTGCTCATATATTCCGCTCTGCTAATCTTTCTTATTAGTTGCGGTAACTCAGGAAACGGTGAGCTTACAGGCGTAAAAGGCCGAAAGCGATACTATTCACCTGATCCTTTTGGCATGGTTTACGTACCCATGGGTTCCTACACCATGGGCGTTAGTGATGAAGATATGCCCTATGCACAATTAAACAATCCTAAGACGGTTACGGTTGAGGCATTTTACATGGACCAGACCGAAATTACAAACAATGAATATCGTCAATTTGTTTATTGGGTGCGGGATTCCATTGCACGAAGAATCCTTGGAGAAACAAAGCCCGAAGACTATTTTATCTCAGAAAACCCAAAAACAAAGGAAGCTTATGATCCGCCATTCTTGAATTGGGAAGCCAAATTGAACTGGAATTCTGACCAGCAGGATGTACGCGATGCCCTTGCACAGTTGTATCTTCCGGAAAACGAACGCTATTACAGGAGAAAAGAGATTGATACCCGTAAACTTTATTACGAATATTATTTTATTGACCTGAAAGCTGCAGCTAAAAAGAACCATAGTTCTCCTCAAACACCGGATGTAACGATTTCCTCAGAGGCTTTTAAAGTAAATACAACCAACAAAGATGCAAGTTGGAATAACCGTCCCCAGGGTTTTAATGATCGGAAAGTTTTCGTTCACCGTGAAACGATCAACGTGTTTCCTGATACACTTTGCTGGATTCATGATTATACCTATTCTTTCAATGATCCGAGTACCGAAAAATATTTCTGGCATCCGGCTTACGACAACTACCCGGTGGTTGGTGTGAACTGGAGACAAGCCAATGCTTTCTGTATATGGCGTACGCAGTTTAAAAACAGCTCACTCAACGGAAAAAAAGGAGAAACCTTTATCAGCGACTTCCGGTTACCAACCGAAGGTGAATGGGAATGGGCAGCGCGTGGTGGCTACGATGGAAACTCTTATCCCTGGGGAGGCCCCTACACCCGTAATGATAAAGGTTGCTTCCTTGCAAACTTTAAACCAATGCGTGGTGATTATATTGCTGACGGAGGTGGAAAAACTGTTATTGTAGCACATTATCCCGCAAATGATTATGGTCTTTATGACATGGCAGGCAATGTTGCCGAATGGACTATTACAGCATTTCATCCTTCTTCCTACAACATTTCGTGGGACTTGAACCCTGATTATAAATATAATGCCAAGGAAACAGATCCGCCTGCATTAAAAAGGAAGGTGACCCGCGGAGGTTCCTGGAAGGATGTTGCATATTTTCTCCGTGTTTCCACGCGTGCTTATGAATATCAGGATACCTCCAAGTGCTACATTGGTTTCCGCTGTGTTCAGAGTTACCTGGGCCGCCAGCGCGATGACAATCCTGCAAGGGCTTCCAAAGTATACAGATAACAGACAACTCAACATTTTCATTCATAATTAATCCTTTAATGTTATGGCAATTTTCGATTTTCTTTTAACATCCCCCGCTTTCGTAAAATCAAAGGGCTACAAGAATTTGATGTCCAAAATGTATGGTTGGGGTGCAGCGGTTGTTATTATTGGTGCATTGTTTAAAATTACCCATAAACCCGGAGCGGATGAAATGCTTACCATTGGCTTGGTAACTGAGGCGATAATCTTCTTTTTCTCTGCGCTGGAACCACCGCATACGGATCCGGATTGGGCTAAGGTATATCCGCAGTTAGCAGAAGGAGCCGCTGTTTTTATCCCTGTTGAAGATTTCGACAAAAGGGATGGAGCTTCGTCGGAGATGGATAAAATGATGAAAGAAGCAAAGATTGACCAGGCTTTGATTAATAGTCTCGGTATAGGATTAAATAACCTTGCTGATACGACTTCAAAATTGTCGAATGTTGCCGATGCATCCCTCGCCAATGACAGATATGTAAGTACAATGAAGAACGCTACTGAATCTGCCACAATTCTTAACGATTCTTACAGGAAAACTGCTCAAACCCTTGACCAGAATGTTCAGGCCTCGGCAGAGCAGCTTACTCATATCAAATCTACAGCCAAAAGTGCTGCCACCTTGTCCTCCATGTTTGCCGAAGTGAGTGAGTCACTCAAAGAGGATGTAAGTGCTAACAAAACTTTTTCTGCCAGTATTGTTAATGCGGCAACCTCTGCAAATAAATTTATCGAAAAGTACAACGAATCTGCCATACTATTGTCAAAAACAGCAGAAACCCTCCATGCCTCTGCAACTGGCGGTGAAACTTACAATAAAGAATTACAGCGGATCTCTAATAACCTGTCAGCCCTGAATGCACTATATGAACTTCACGTTAAGGGTTCAAATAAGCAAATGGAAAGTACAAACGAGTTCAACACTGTTATGAATAAGTTTGCTGTTAACCTCAATGAGTCGTTGGCCCAAACAGAGAAATTCAAAACAGAAGTGGATAATCTCACCAGGAACATTGTTGCCTTGAATAAAGTTTATGGCAATATGCTTTCAGCAATGAGTGTTGGCGGAAAATAATTTAGATTTTACAGTTACTAATATAACATATAACTAAATGGCTGGATATAAAGAGACACCGAGGCAGAAAATGATCGGGATGATGTATCTCGTGCTTACAGCATTGCTCGCACTGAATGTCTCGAAACAAATTCTGGATTCTTTCATTGTTGTCAATGAAAGCATTGAGGTGACAAATAAAAATTTTTCCGATAAAATTGGAAATACGTATTCCAAATTTGAAAAGCAATATCAGGATAATCCGGCAAATGTTGGGGAATATTGGGAAAAAGCCTTAAAAGCAAGAAAACTGTCGAGCGATCTTGAGAAATTTGTTGATAGCCTCAAGTATACTGTATTAATGAAGACACTGGCGCTTCCGAGTTATGATTCTGCAAAAAAGATAATTTTAGGAAAGGCCAAAAAATTAGACAGTTATAACGAACCTACTGCTTATTTTGTCGGAAGTGGTGACATGGGTACCAATGGACAGGGAATGGTTCTCAAAAAGAGAATAGATCAGTATAAAAAGCAAATGCTCGAGCTTGTTGATGAAAAATACAGGGGTAACATTAAGTTAGGCCTCGAAACCGACGGAGTCTATTACAATGCGAGTAAGCAAAAGCAGAATTGGATTCAGCATAATTTTTATCAAACGATTCTGGCTGCGACCGTAACTATTTTGAATAAAATCAAAGCAGAAGTTTATAATGCTGAATTTGACGTAGTTAATCAATTGTACTCTGCAATAAGTGCTGATGATTATAAATTTGACGCAGTTGAAGCACGGGTAATCCCTAATAGCAGATTTGTCTTTAGCGGTGAAGAATATCAGGCTGAAGTTCTTGTAGCTGCCTTTGAAACAAAAGGGAAACCTGTTGTCAAATATCAGATGGGCACTGACAGCCTGACGCCCGCCCAATTTGCCGGCGCAAGGGTTGAAACAGGGGAAGGTGGACGTGTCATGTTAAAATGGCCAGCCGGGGGTGAAGGACCTCAAAAGTATGCCGGGTTTATTGAATTACTCGATCCGTCAGGTGTTATGCAAAAGTACCATTTTAAGGAAGAGTACGTTGTATCAAGGGCAATTGTTGCTGTTTCTCCGACAAAAATGAATGTTTTTTATTGCGGAGTAGACAACCCGGTATCCATTACTGTTCCCGGAGGTCCCCAACGCGTCATCCCGTCCATGTCAATTGGCAGTATTAAACAGGCACCTGATGGAAAAAGCTGGATAGTTTACGGCCTTCCAAAAGGGAAACCAGAGACAAGGATCAATATTACAGCGATATACGACGGTAAACCGAAAAATATGGGTTCCTTTCCCTTCAGGCTAAAGGAGGTGCCCATTCCAATTGTGAAAATGCAAGGCAAAGTTTCAGGTATGATTGCCCGGGGTGTGATGCTGGCATTACCACCCTTGATCCCTACAATGCCGGAAGATTTTAACTTTGATATTACTTATGTGGTAACTTCATTTGTCTTCGGAACTATGGTTAATGGGGAATGGTTTCCAGTTAAAGTTAAGGGTAACCAAATAGACCCGGAATGTGTTAAGTACCTTAAACAAGGAACAAAAGGCCAAATAGTCTCGTTTTCTAATATCAAAGTGAAAGGACCGGATGGTGAAAGAGATATTGAAGCACCTATAATGTTGAGAATAAATTAGTTGTAATCAGGAGGTTTTATGAAAAATTCGGTGTTTTTAACTTTATTTGTTTTTTTTATAATGGGGTTGAAACTGGCATCCTATTCACAGCAGACTGTTTTAGGAAATCCGGCCGGTATGACCAACTCTGCCGTCCCCAGGGATGGTGTTTACGACCGGTCAGCGATAAATGAGGTACCTCCAATTCCATATCCATACCTGCGTGAAGCTGATATTACCTGGACAAAGCGGATTTGGCGGTTTATTGATCTGCGGGAAAAGATGAACCAGCCCTTTTACTATCCGGTAAAACCTGATACGCGAAGTAATGGCCGGCGAAGCTTTGCGCAGATTGTGCTGGATGGATTGCAGGGAGTCAGATCAGAAAAAATGAGTGCCTATTTACCGCTTGATGATAAGTATGATATACCAGAGAATTACGAGAGTGTGATGGATAAATACCGGGACTCCACCAAAATGCCCATTGCGAGTAAAGAACCCCCTTATACTCCTATTATAACAACGATAGTAAAAAATCTTGAGGCAAGTGATGTTGAACTTTTGCGCATAAAGGAAGACTATTATTTTGACCGTCAGCGTTCGGTTATGGAGGTGCGAATACTTGGAATTTGTCTTTACAAAATGGATACCACAGGCGGTATTCGAAAACCAATGCCACTTTTTTGGATTTACTTTCCTGACTGGCGCGATATATTTGCAAAAGAAGAAATGTTTAATTTGAAAAACGGAGTAGCTGCCAGGCTCAGTTATGATGATGTTTTTATGAAGCGCATTTTCTCCAGCTATATCATGAAGGAAGAGAATGTTTACGACAGGCAAATCTCTCAATATGCATCGGGAAAGGATGCATTGCATGAAGCAGAAAAGGCCAAAAACAACCTGTTCGATTTTGAATCAAATCTTTGGGAGTATTAGCCGGAGTTGAAAAATTGCTCAGGCTGGTTGCAAAAAATGTATCAGAGGCTGTCTCACTTTCGTGGGGCAGCCTCTGCTGGTTTAGTGATTTCCTTTATACTGATTTATTTGGTTTTATTACCTATTTTTGTGATCATCGGATTGATAACAACCTATGACAACACCATTTCTTGAAACTCCCATCGAGTATCTTAAGGGTGTGGGCCCGCCCAGAGCAGATTTGCTGAGAAAGGAGTTGAATATCCACACAATAGGGGATTTGCTTACCTGCTTTCCGTTTCGTTATCTTGACCGAAGCAAGTTTTATCAGATTGCCGACATAAAGGATGATCTTTCTTATATTCAGCTCAGGGCAAAGATTGTTCACATTCAAACCATTGGTACACCTCATCATCAGCGTTTGGTGGCCACAGTTCGCGATTCCAGCGGAGAGATTGACCTGGTATGGTTTCAGGGAATCAAATGGGTACTGGATATGCTAACCCCTCAGCAGGAGTATGTTATTTTTGGTAAACCGGGTATTTTTAACGGCCGATGGAATATTCCCCATCCTGAACTGGAAATTCCTTCGCTGCAACCCCTCCCTTTGAGTGAAATTATAAGGCCGATTTACAATTCGACAGAAAAACTAAAGTCTAAAGGGTTGGATTTTAAAGGAATTGGCAAACTTGTCAAGTCTGTATTGCTAAATGAAAAATTTGTCATGCCTGAAAGTCTTCCTCCTGATATCATTCAACGGTTGCGATTGATTGGCAGGCAGCAGGCTTTCATTAACATCCATTACCCTCAAAGCCCTGAATTACTTGCAAAATCACAGACAAGGCTTAAGTTTGAAGAGTTGTTTTATATTCAACTCAGGCTTGCCAAGCAGCGATATGGCCGGTTGCAAAAACACGAAGGACATAAATTTTTAAAGATTGGGGACTTTGTCAATCAGTTTTATCACCACCACCTTACTTTCGAACTTACCAATGCACAAAAGCGGGTAATCCGGGAGATCAGAGCCGACCTTCGTTCAGGAAATCAGATGAACCGGTTGCTTCAGGGGGATGTCGGGAGCGGGAAAACGCTGGTGGCTCTTATGACCATGCTTATCGCACTCGATAACCATTTCCAGGGCTGCATGATGGCCCCGACTGAAATACTTGCCAGGCAGCATTTCAATACCATCACGGGGATGCTGACAGGCCTGAATGTAGTGGTGAAAATTCTTACGGGATCTACCAGGTCAGCTGAACGGCGCCAGATCCAGGATGGTTTGCAGGACGGTACGGTGCATCTGCTTATAGGAACACATGCGCTCATTGAAGAAAATGTTAAGTTTAAACAACTTGGTTTGGTTGTGATCGATGAGCAGCACCGGTTTGGAGTTGCGCAGCGTGCGAAGTTATGGGAGAAAAATGTTGTAACACCGCATATCCTTGTTATGACAGCTACACCGATTCCCCGAACTCTGGCAATGACCCTGTATGGCGATCTGGATACCTCCGTAATTGATGAAATGCCTCCCGGACGGAAATCCATTGTTACCAGGCATGTTTATGAACCTGAACAAGGAAAAGTTTTCAATTTTATCCGCGACAAGGTTCTTGAAGGCCGACAGGTGTACATTGTTTTCCCGCTGATCCAGGAATCAGAAACCCTTGATTTAAAAAACCTGGAAGATGGCTATCAGACCATTATCCGGGAATTTCCGCCCCCGCAATATGCCGTTAGTATGGTGCATGGCAAAATGAAACAGAAAGAAAAGGATGGTGAAATGAAGCGGTTTGTTGATAATAAAACCCAGATCATGGTTGCAACTACCGTAATAGAAGTGGGTGTAGATGTTCCCAATGCTTCTGTAATGGTGATTGAAAATGCTGAACGTTTTGGTCTTTCCCAGCTTCACCAGTTGAGGGGACGGGTTGGAAGAGGCAGTGACCAGTCATACTGTATCCTGATGAGCAGTTATGAACTCTCATCGGATGCGAGGAAGCGAATTTCGACGATGGTCCGTACCAATGATGGGTTCGAGATTGCTGAAACAGACCTTCAGCTTCGGGGACCGGGTGATCTTCAGGGTACACAACAGAGCGGGATCATGGACCTGCGCATTGCCGACATCGTAAAGGATGAAAAAATATTAAAATATGCCAGAAGTGTAGCCGGAGAGATCATTGCCAATGATCCATCCCTGGCAAAAGAGAACAATGACATTCTGGCACAACACCTGCTCAACATGGACAAAAAGCAGCAAAATTGGGGGCTGATCTCTTAGCTTGTACCGTTTTTATTGCTAATTTTGCTCTTTTAATCCGAAAGAAAAATGAAGATTTCCTACAATTGGCTCAACCAATATCATGATCTTGATCTCTCACCTGACAAGGTGGCGGAAATGTTAACCGGATGTGGACTTGAGGTGGAGAGTCAGGATCCTTTTCAATCGGTGAAAGGGGGGCTCAGGGGGGTCATAATCGGTGAAGTACTGACTTGCGAAAAGCACCCCAATTCGGATCATCTCAGTATTACAACAGTTGATGTTGGATCAGGCGTGCCCTTGAACATTGTTTGCGGTGCCTCCAATGTGGCCAAGGGGCAGAAAGTGGCTGTGGCAACTATCGGAACTACTTTGTATTTCAATGATAAGGAACTTACCCTGCAGCGTACCAAAATCAGGGGTGAAGTTTCTGAAGGAATGATTTGCGCCGAAGATGAACTGGGAATAGGAAATTCTCACGATGGGATCTTGGTGCTTGAGCCAGCTGCAACCGTTGGAACGGCAGCAAGTGAATATTTCAACATCGAAGAAGATATTGTATTTACCATCGGACTAACACCCAACCGCGTTGATGCATCCTCCCATCTGGGTGTGGCACGTGACCTGGTGGCCGTGGCAAATAGCTTCGGTATGTCAGATCCCGGCTCATGCGGCCGATCTGTAATAATCCCTCCGGATGTTTCAGCCTTCAGAATAGATCATGATAAAAGCCATATCAATGTGGTTGTTGAAGATAAGGAAGCCTGTCCCCGGTATTCCGGGATAACGGTTACAGGGATACGCGTCGCCGAATCCCCTGAATGGTTAAAAAACCGCCTGTTAAGTATCGGCCTTCGTCCGATCAACAACATCGTGGATATCACAAATTATATCCTGATGGAACTCGGTCAGCCTCTGCACGCGTTCGACAGCGACAGAATTATTGGAAATGAAGTGATTATAAGAAAATGCCCTCAAGGAACGAAATTCATCACACTGGATAATGTGGAAAGGGAGCTGTCGGAAAACGACCTGATGATTTGCAACGCTGCGGAACCAATGTGTATTGCCGGCGTTTTCGGTGGTGCAAAATCGGGGGTGACGGCTGAAACAACCAGCATATTTCTTGAAAGCGCATACTTCGACCCAAGGCATATCCGTAAAAGTTCCAAGTACCACGGACTACAAACCGATGCCTCATTCCGGTTTGAACGTGGCGCAAATTACGAGATCACCGTAATTGCACTCAAACGGGCAGCGATGATGATCAAAGAGATTGCCGGAGGAGAGATTTCCTCGGAAATTATTGATGTTTATCAAACACCACTGCGTCCGCAGGAAGTTTCTATTTCATACCAAAACCTCAACAGACTGATTGGAAAGATATTAAACCGCGATGTGGTTAAACACATTCTGACCGACCTGGGGATCGCTATTCTTGAGGAGGTTGAACCGGCATCAACAATCAGGCTGGAAATACCGGCATATAAAGTTGATGTCACCCGTGAAGCCGATGTCATTGAAGAAATTTTGCGCGTGTATGGCTATAATAACATTGAGCTTCATGAGGAAATCAAGGCTTCCATTTCTTATACCGCTCATCCTGATCCGGAAAAGACCCGGAACCTCGTCTCGGATTACCTTGCTGCCAATGGGTTCAATGAGATCATGAATAATTCTCTGACGAAATCGACCTACTATAACGAAAACTTTGGTTTTCCGATTGACCAGGCTGTGAAAATGCTGAATCCGATCAGCCGCGATTTGGATGTGATGAGGCAAACCTTGCTTTACGGCATGCTCGAAAGTATTGTTTATAATCATAACCGTAAGAATGCAAACCTTAAAATGTTTGAATTCGGCCGCGTATATTCCACCAGAACGACAAAAAATGATCCCTTGCAAGGATATCATGAAGAAAAGCATCTTGCTGTCATCATGACCGGGCGGTTGCAATCTGAAAACTGGAATACCAAGGATAAGCAGGTTGATTTTTTTGATCTGCGGGGAAATATGGAAGCGGTTTGCGATAAATTAGCCATCCCGTATGCACATTGGATAGTTGAGCCATTTACATCAAAGGTAATTGATGACGGATTAGTATATTCTTACAATGGGAAAAGCATTCTCATCATAGGTTCGTTGAATGCCAAAGTGTTGAAAGCTTTTGACATCAAACAACCCGTTTATTATGCAGATGTTAACTGGGATCGATTATTCGCCTTGATACCCTCAAAAAGTGTGCACTACAAAGAGATTCCGAAATTCCCGGAGGTTCGTCGTGACCTTGCCCTGCTGATCGATGCAGAAGTTACCTTTGCCCAAATCGAAAAACTGGCATTTCAGACAGAAAAGAAATTGTTGAAAAAGGTTGGTTTGTTTGATGTTTATGAGGGTGAAAAAATCGCTTCCGGCAAAAAGTCTTATGCCCTCAACCTCATCCTTCAGGATGAGGATAAGACCCTCACAGATAAAGAAATAGATAAAGTCATGGAGAAACTACTGCGGGCCATGGTTTCTAATTTGAATGCGCAGCTCAGATAAGATAACTTATTCCATGGATATTCAGTCAATTAAACAGCGATTTGGTATCATCGGCAACTCACCGATACTAGACCGGGCCATTGACATTGCCCGTCAGGTCGCCGCAACTGACATTACCGTGCTGATCAGCGGTGAAAGCGGCACGGGCAAGGAATTTTTTCCAAAAATCATCCATCAGATGAGTGCGCGGAAACATGGCCCTTATATTGCCGTCAATTGTGGGGCCATTCCTGAAGGAACCATTGATTCAGAGCTTTTTGGGCACGAAAAAGGATCTTTTACCGGTGCCCACGAAGCACGGAAAGGATACTTTGAGGTAGTTGATGGCGGAACCATTTTTTTAGATGAAGTCGCCGAACTTCCCCTTGGGACCCAGGTTAGATTGCTAAGGGTACTGGAATCCGGCGAATTTATGCGTGTGGGTTCTTCCAAGGTTTTAAAAACAAATGTTCGGGTAGTTGGCGCGACCAATGTAAATATTCCTGATGCGATATCCAACGGAAAATTCCGGCAGGATCTCTATTATCGGTTGAATACGGTTCCCATTCTTGTGCCGCCACTGCGTGAACGGAAAGATGACATTTATCTGCTTTTCAGGAAATTTGCATCTGATGCCGCCGAAAAATACAGGATGCCTGCGATCCAGCTTGATGAAGACGCACAGCAGATCCTGAGAAACTTCAGGTGGCCTGGAAACATTCGCCAGCTTAAAAATCTGACTGAACAGATCTCCATTATCGAAAAAAACAGGATGATTGATGGGGCTATCCTGCTCAAATACATGCCACAAGGCCACTCAAGTGAGCTTCCTGTATTGTATAAAGGTGAGGATTCATCGAAGTTCAATGAAAGGGAGTTGCTGTATAAGGTTCTTTTTGACATGAAAAAGGACATGAATGACCTGAAACAGCTGGTTATGAATTTAATGCGAAATGAGAATGATATCAGCAATAATCTTGGTGAAAATACCAGCCTGATCCAACGACTATACAAAGATATTGAAGAGGTCAAGGAACCGTCGCAACCCATTATTATGCATCGCAATGCCAAAAGGTTTGATGACCAGGAGCCAATACAGGAACCTGAGGAGGTTGAAGAGTCTCTTTCCCTGGAAAAGAAGGAAATTGATTTTATTAGAAGGGCTCTTACAAAACATGAAGGAAAAAGAAAAGATGCTGCCACCGAACTGGGAATTTCAGAGCGAACACTTTACAGGAAGATCAAGGAATATGATATCGAATAGTGTCAAAATCCATCAGGAGCCATTTATGCTTTCATTGAAACAGTATTTTCCCTGTTTTGCCGGATTTCATAGGTTGAAATGGATTCTCCCTTCCCTCATGATGATGTTCATGATGAATTCCTGCCGGATGAGTTATTCGTTTACGGGTGCTTCCATTTCGCCGAGTGTAAAAACTGTTTCGATACCCTACATACCAAATAATGCAGGATTAGTGGTACCTACTTTATCGAGGACTTTTACGGATGACTTACGTAATTATTTTACTTCTCAAACAAATCTGGTTCTCGTTGACCGAAGCGGAGATCTCAACCTTGTCGGCACCATCACCCAATATGCAGTTCAGCCGGTTGCCATTCAGGGAAATGAAACCGCTGCAATGAACAGGCTAACCATTGTTGTCAGCGTAAAATTTACCAATAAAACGGATCAAAAGCAAAATTGGGAAACAACCTTCTCCCGGTACAGGGATTATTCCAGTACATACAATCTTTCAACTGTTCAGGACGGGCTCATCAAGGAAATTTCAGATGACCTGGTTCAGGATATATTTAACAAAGCAGTGGTTAACTGGTAATTTCTGCTAATGATGTTTCGGATCAGATGAACAGTCAGCAATTTTCAACATATTTGAGAGATCCGGGTATGGTCGATGATCAAAGTCTGAAGTTGATCGAGGATATGGTAATCCGATACCCCTATTGCCAATCGGGGCAGATGTTGCTTGCTTACAACCTCTACACCATTGGAAATGATCAGTACCCGAACCAATTAAAGAAAGCAGCGGCTTACGCAGGTGATCGCCGTATTCTGAAGGAACTGATCGTCCGGTCAAAGAAAATTCAGGTCCCTCAAATCGAAAATCAACAACCAGCCATTGCTGAGCCAAATCCCCAGGTTCTGCCGGTGCGACAGGCAGAATGGATAATTCACCAAAAGCCTGAGCTGCCTGCAACCTATGAAGTTGCAGTGCCCACCTATGAGCGTTTGACACAGGAGGAACTTCTGGCAATTGTTAAACGAAGACTTGAAGAAATCGATGCTGAAAACCAACTGGAGCATGAAAATCCGGCAGAGCCGGGCATGCGTGCCACTTCTCCTGTTACAAAGGCCTCTCTTATTGAGAAGTTTATCAAAGATGAACCAAGGATATCCAAACCGAATGCAACTTTTTTCAATCCAACCGATAGTGCCATCCGAAGTAATTTCGATGATGAAGAAATTGTAAGTGAAACCCTTGCACAATTGTATGCTCAACAAGGCAATATCCAGAAGGCCATTCATATTTATGAGAAATTGTCCTTGTTAAATCAAGAAAAAAGTCGTTTCTTTGCAGCCCAAATTGAAAAACTCAATTCATGAGTTCATATTGGGATATTTAATTATAAATTATTAATCATAAATTGAAATGGGACTTTATATTTTAATCTCCGTTCTCATCCTGATCGTCTGTGTTTTGATGGTATTGGTTGTATTGGTTCAGAATTCTAAAGGTGGTGGGCTTGCATCGAACTTTGCCTCTTCAAACCAGTTTATGGGTGTCCGCAAAACGGCTGATTTTCTTGAAAAAAGCACATGGACTTTGGCGCTCACCCTCCTGGTGTTAAGCCTATTCTCTATCTTCGTTATCCCAAAAAGTCAGGGTAAAGCTGAAGCTACGCAAAGTGAGATCCAAAAGCAGATTGACGAAAGCAAAGCCGCTCCGATCCAGGATTTTCAAGCACCCCCTGCTCAGAAAAAGTAATTTAATACGGGGCCTGATCGGCCAGTATAAGCGTGTCAGATTGTCAGCACAGTCTGACATTTTTATTTTTTTTCAGGTAAAAGACTGAAAAAATGTCCATAATTACCCGTCACTTTCTATTTGGCATAAATTATGACCATGTGGGATATCCTTGATAAAAAGGTGAAGAATTGTAATGTTTAACTTTAAATTATAACGTAAAATGGCAAATGTGAAGATTAAACCGTTGGCTGACCGAGTACTGGTTGAAGCTGCCGCGGCTGAAGACAAGACAGCTGGTGGGATTATCATTCCTGATACCGCAAAAGAAAAACCTCAAAAAGGAATCGTTGTTGCAGTTGGTCCAGGTAAAAAGGACGAACCAATGACCGTTAAAGTTGGTGACAGCGTACTCTATGGAAAATACGCCGGAACAGAGATCACCATTGATGGTGAAAATTATCTGATTATGCGCGAATCTGACATTGTAGCGGTAATTTAACTATCATCATTCAGACAAGAAATTCAGACTAACATTATAAAAAGAAAAGACAATGGCAAAAGATATCATCTTTAGCATAAAAGCAAGAGAAGCGTTAAAGAAAGGCGTAGATGAACTTTCGAACGCTGTAAAAGTGACACTTGGCCCCAAAGGCCGCAATGTTATCATTGACAAATCGTATGGGTCACCCATCGTAACGAAGGATGGTGTAACCGTGGCAAAAGAAGTTGAACTGAAGGATCCTGTTGAAAACATGGGTGCTCAGATGGTAAAGGAAGTTGCTTCCAAAACCAGTGATCTTGCCGGTGACGGGACAACAACTGCAACCGTTCTTGCACAGGCTATTTTTTCAACCGGGTTGAAGAACGTTACAGCTGGTGCAAATCCAATGGATTTGAAACGCGGAATCGACAAGGCAGTTGCTGAAGTTATCAAATCGCTGAAGGCGCAAACCAAACAGGTTGGCGACACCATGGAAAAAATCGAGCAGGTTGCTTCGATTTCTGCGAACAATGATAGCTTTATCGGCAAAATGATTGCCGAAGCTATGAACAAGGTTAAAAAAGAAGGTGTAATCACCATCGAAGAGGCCAAAGGAATTGAAACAACTGTGAAAGTTGTTGAAGGCATGCAATTTGATCGTGGTTATATCAGCCCCTATTTCGTTACTGATACCGATAAGATGGAAGTTGTTTATGACACTCCGTACATCCTGATCTATGACAAAAAAGTCAGTGTGATGAAAGATCTTCTTCCGGTTTTGGAAAAGGTTGTTCAGACTGGCCGCCCACTCATCATTGTTAGCGAAGATGTAGAAGGTGAAGCACTTGCAACCCTTGTGGTGAACAAAATTCGCGGAACCCTTAAAGTTGCTGCCGTGAAAGCTCCGGGATTTGGCGATCGTCGTAAGGAAATGCTGGAAGATATTGCAGTCCTTACAGGCGGTACCGTAATCAGTGAAGAAAAAGGTTATAAACTCGAAGATGCCACTCTCCAATATCTTGGTCAGGCAGAAAAAGTAACCATTGACAAAGAGAATACAACCATTATCAACGGAAACGGCAAGAAAGAGGATATCACTGCACGCATCAATCAGATCAAGACTCAGATTGGTACGACCACTTCCGATTATGATAAAGAAAAACTCCAGGAGCGTCTGGCCAAATTAGCTGGCGGTGTTGCCGTGATTTATGTTGGTGCTGCTTCTGAAGTAGAGATGAAAGAGAAAAAAGACCGTTTCGATGATGCTTTGCATGCAACCCGTGCAGCCATTGAAGAGGGAATCATCCCTGGTGGTGGTGTTGCATACCTTCGCGCTCAAAAAGCAATCGAGAATTTGAAGGGCGAAAATGAAGATGAAACTACCGGGATTGCCATTATCAAGCGTGCTCTCGAAGAACCACTTCGCCAGATAGTTGAAAATGCCGGACTTGAAGGTTCTGTTGTTATTCAGAAAGTAAAAGAAGGCAAAGACGACTTTGGTTTCAACGCCCGTACTGATGTGTATGAAAACCTTTACCAGGCTGGTGTAATCGATCCAACCAAGGTGGCGCGTGTCGCCCTTGAAAATGCTGCATCCATCGCCAGCATGTTACTTACCACAGAATGTGTTCTTGCAACCCATAAGGAAGAAAAACCTTCAATGCCACCAATGAATCCAGGCATGGGGGGAATGGGTGATATGTATTAACCGTTAGCAACCCTGCTAAAAAAGCCCTGAGTGATCAGGGCTTTTTTATTATATTTTCACTAATATTGTAGTTACTAAAAGTACCATTTATGAAACATTATTTTTACAGAATCAGTTCTTTTTTATTACTGATTTTCATTGGTTTGCAATTGTTTGCCCAGGAGCAAACCCCATCGGCAAACCTTCCTGTTGATGCAGACTCCAAAAAAATCATGTATCGTGAGGTTGTGGAACAGCAGGGAACTCCGGAATACCTCTATGACAAAGCAATTGAGTGGTTCGGCTATTATTATCGTGATGTGCAATCCGTGTATACTTCTCAAAGTAAGGAAAATGGTAAAATTGAAGGAGCCGGTAGAATGAGAGTTTATTATACAGACAAACCGACGGGTGTTAAACGGGATGGTGGAACAATCCTTTACCAGATAAAGATGGAGTTGAAGGAAAACAAGTTCAGATATACCCTTACAGACTTCAACCTGAAAACAGCATCCCGTTTTCCGGTAGAAAAATGGCTAAATAAGTCGGATCCTGCATATAATCCCAATTGGGATTTATACCTGTATCAGATTGACACAACCATGCGCCGCCTCATTTCATCCATGAAGGATAAAATGAAACCCACTGTAGTTAAGAAAGATGAGTGGTAATCTAACTCCCGATATAAGATCACTGACAAAACTGGATTTGGAACTATTTTTTCTTCAGCATGGAGGAAAAAAATTCAGGGCCAGCCAGGTGTATGAATGGCTCTGGAAAAAATCCTGCCGTTCATGGGTGGATATGACAAACCTATCCAAAGGGGATCGTGAACTGTTAAAAAATCAGTTTTCATTTAATACAGCATTTCCTGAAAATCAGCAAAAGAGCATTGATGGAACCATAAAAACCGGGTTTAGGTTGCATGACGGAACAATGGTCGAAGCTGTTCTTATTCCATCTGGTGAACGTGCAACCGTTTGCATCTCTTCACAGGTTGGCTGTGCCCTGGGCTGCAGATTTTGTGCTACCGGTCAACTTGGCTTTACCCGTAACTTGACAGTTGGTGAAATATTTGACCAGGTAGCGGGGATGCACCCGGCAGAATGCAGTATTTCAAATCTGGTTTTTATGGGAATGGGAGAGCCCTTTTTGAATTATGAAAACGTAATAGGGGCCATTGAAAAAATTACTTCACCTGATGGTTTGGGTATGTCGCCGCAGCGGATCACAGTTTCGAGTGTCGGGATTCCAAAGATGATTAAAAAGATGGCTGATGATGACCCGAAATATCACTTTGCCTTATCCTTACATGCCCCCAATGATGCAAAACGCAATCAGGTCATTCCTTTTAATGTCAAACATCCGTTGAGCGAAGTTATTGAAGCACTCAAATATTATCATAAAAAAACCAATAAACGTTTTACCATTGAATACATTCTGTTTGGTAATTTCAATGATTCTGTTGCCGATGCAAAAGAACTTGCCCTGTTTTGCCGGAATTTTCCCGTAAAAATAAACATTATAGAATACAATCCTGTAAATGGTACGGGGTATACAAGATCGGACCCTGATAAAACCACGGCATTTGTTCATTTTCTTGAAAGTCGCAATCTGGTTGTCAATGTCAGGCAAAGCCGTGGAAAAGACATTGATGCTGCCTGTGGCCAACTTGCCGGAAAAACCTTAACACTTAACACCTAACACTATAAAGATACAGCCATGCAAAAAGCATTTTTTGAGATTCAGGGAAATATCGTAGATGTCGTCACTAAATCTATTTTCGAAGGAACCGTAGTGGTTAGCGATGGAAAGATTGTGTCCATTCGCAAGGAGCATGTCAAAGCCAAAGGTTATATTTTACCGGGGCTCATCGATGCACATATTCATGTTGAAAGTTCCATGCTGATTCCCTCCGAATTTGCCAGGCTTGCTGTTGTTCACGGAACGGTTGCTTCTGTTTCCGATCCCCATGAAATTGCCAATGTACTAGGTGTGCCAGGCGTAAAATTCATGATTGCAAACGGGAACAAGGTGCCATTCAAATTTTATTTTGGCGCGCCTTCCTGTGTGCCGGCAACGGTATTTGAAACTACCGGTGCACGGCTTGGTGTCGAAGAGGTTAAGGAGTTGTTGCAAATGCCGGAAATAAAGTACTTGTCGGAAATGATGAATTTCCCGGGAGTATTGTTCAACGACCCGGAGGTAATGGAGAAGCTGGAAGCCGCACGGAATGCAGGAAAACCGGTTGACGGGCATGCCCCGGAGGTGACCGGTAATGACGTGGAAAAGTATATCAGGGCTGGTATATCAACCGACCATGAATGTTTTTCACTGGAAGAAGCATACGAAAAAATTAAATATGGGATGCATATCCTGATCAGGGAAGGTAGTGCTGCAAAAAATTTTGAAACACTTTATCCGCTCATCGATGAGTTTCCTGACAAGGTTATGCTGTGTTCGGATGACAAACACCCCAATGATCTTGTGTTGGGACATATAAACATGGAGGTAAAACGGGCACTCAATCATGGTCTCAATGCCATGAACGTTATACGCAGTTGTACATATAATCCGGTGAAGCACTATCATCTCGAAGTTGGATTGCTCCAGCCAGGTGATCCTGCAGATTTTATTTGTGTGGATAACCTGACCGATTTTAACGTGCTTGCAACCTATATCGATGGCGGTTTGGTTGCTGAAAACGGAAAAACTTTTATCGCCGGAGTTGTTGAAATTCCATTCAACCATTTCAATATTAAGCAGATTGATACTAGAGCAATTCGGGTTGACCCCGGGAGAGATCAAATAAAGGTGGTAGATGTTATTGACGGGCAGTTAATTACCGGGCTTCTTCTTGCTGATCCTTTGTTAGAGAATGATAACGTTGTGAGTGATCCTGCCCGTGATATCCTGAAACTGGTTGTTAAAAACAGGTATCATGAAGCCCCTGCTTCGGTTGGATTTATTCATAATATCGGGTTGAAGAGAGGAGCAATTGCTTCCTGTGTGGCCCACGACAGCCATAACATCGTTGCTGTGGGTACTGATGATGTTTCCATTGCCGCAGCAATCAATCTGATCATTTCTGAAAAAGGAGGAATCTCCCTGGTAGATGGGCCCATCCTTCGAGTTTTACCCTTGCCTTTCGCAGGAATCATGTCGGGTCTTGACGGTTTTGAAGTTGCAAAGCAGTACGATGAAATGGATAAGTGGGTAAAGGCGATGGGGGCCACCCTGTCGGCACCATATATGACGCTCTCATTTATGGCATTATTGGTTATTCCGGAATTAAAACTTAGCGATAAGGGCTTGTTTGATGGAAAGCATTTCGCATTTACCAGTCTCTTCGGTGAATAAATACACATATTTATATATATTAGTATTGTGTATTTTAATACCTTTGTAAAATATATTCAAACTAACACGCTATGACGAAGAAAAACACCCTTGACATTCAAAAACTTGAAATGGCTGCCAGCAAACTGCGTGCAATGGCTCATCCAATGCGCATCGCTATCATTGACTTGCTTACGGAAAATAAAAAACTCACAGTTACAGAGATTTATGAAAGGTTAGGCATTGAACAGGCTTCCGCCTCCCATCATTTAAACATTTTGAAAAACAAAGGATTGCTTGAGTCAAAACGCGATGGTAAGATGATTTTGTATTCCCTGAAAACAAACGTTTTAGCCAATATCATCGACTGTATCAATCAGTGTGTTATACACTAATCCCAGGTTTCTTCCACGTCCCAGTTTGCTCTTATTTCAACGATTTTCGGAAGGTAAATGACCTCTTCGGGTTGAATTTGCAATTTGTAATTTCCGGTATCCCAGCGCTTGTTCCTGTTGCGGTCAAGGATGGCTTTGATTTTATATTTACCCGGGTGCATAAAGTCAAAATGGATTTTTCCGGAACCATTTATTATTTGTTCTTCAAAAATGGTTGATTCCTTTTCATTCATGAGTTGAACAATATACTGTCCTGGTCGCTTATCCATATTCATCGTAAGGATAAGGTTGCCGAAATCTTTTTCACCTTTTGTTCTGAAATCCATTAGAATAGAGTCGTGTGTTATATCATGGATTCCAAAAAAAACTGAATCAGGAATCAGGATTTTGTAGCTTTTTTCCTCAACCCATTTGTGAAGGACGATAATCCTGCGCTTCAGGCTGTCAGAAAATTGAATTTCAGGATGGACGGTGTCTTTATCTGAAATCAGCAGGATCCGTTTAAAATCCCACCGGATAAGGGGATAGGAAAAAGTGAGTACAATTTTATTTTTATACTGATTGAACCCGGAGCCTGCTGCAGAATTCGAAATGGCCAGCTGCCCTTGTTTGTCTTTTTTAGAAGGTTTTTTTTGAATTTCCTTTTGGGAAATTTCAAGTCGCAATGTGTCCATTAATTTATTGCCGGTAATCACTTTTGCAATCAATGAATCGACTTTTGGCCGTGTAATCCACAACCGTACAGAGTCTTTGTGTTTTGATGCTTCTTCAATAAACCAGGGGGTAATAGAATCAAAGTTCAATGCCACAATCCGAAGGTCTTTGACCGGGAATCTGAAAACGAGTAACACCAATCCTTCTTTAGGGAATGTTGCATTCACCATGCGTTGGATAGAGTCAGATTCTTCGAAAAGAAAGAGAGGATAGGAGGGATACAGCAAGTAGTTTTGTCGGATAGAATCTGCTTTGTGAATGGAATCTGTTTTTCGCAACGAATCGGCATTCTTGACCTTATTCCCGGCTGTTTTCCCGGGGTTAGTTTGTAGTGAGTCTTTCCGGGATGTATCCTGCCGGGGGACTGAAATATAAAATGGAGAGACAAGACTGTCGTAAAAAGCAATTTTTTCAGAAGGTTGGTTGAATATCAGGTCTCCATTCTGATCTGCCAGTGCGAATAGTTTATATGGTTCGTTTTGCAGGTTGTTGAAACGGAAATTTCCCTGGTCATCGGTTTTGGTAATGTAATAGGGTGCTACTCTGAGTGGCAGGGAATCAAAGGGAATTGTGTCGTTGTTGTCCATGTATAATTCAACGAAAACATCCTTTTGAGGTTTATGGTCGAATGCTGTCTGAAGGTTGCCCTGCAACGAGAGGGTGTCGACAAAATCGCCGGTTGAGAAAACATAATTGAACCCCTTCAATGCATTGCTTTCGGTCAGATCAACAATTGAATTTCCGAAAGTGATTGAATAGGTGGTGTTGACACTCAGACTATCCTCAAGTTTGATTACCAGTGATTTTCCACGAAGCCTTGGATCAAGAGGCGTTTTTAACGGGGGAGAAATAAAAATTTCAGTTGCCGGACTTTTCAGGTTGATGAATTCGTTAAAATCGATCCGGATACTATGATCATTGAATTTTGTGGCTAAATTTGGGGGCTGGCAACCGATTACGATGGGAGGTGTTAAATCTTTTGGTCCGCCTGTCGGGCTTACCGGGTTTGCACAACTGTACAGCAGCAATGCCGCGGAAATAAGAAAAAAGTAAAATAAAATGATCGATCGTTGCACGAGAGCCTAAGATTTTTGTAAGTTTGCGACCCCAAATTTACCAATCGTTTTAATAACAAACCCTTTTTTTATTAATTTTACATTGTTAATCAATAAACAATAATTTTATGTCAGGTCACAATAAATGGTCCACAATAAAGCGCAAGAAAGGTGCATTGGATGCGAAGCGTTCAAAAATCTTCTCCAAGATCATCAAAGATATTACGATAGCAGTGAAGGAAGGGGGGGCTGATCCTGATGGTAATCCGAGGTTGCGCCTTGCAATCGCCAATGCCAAGGGGGCTTCCATGCCGAAAGACAACATTCAGCGGGCAATCAGCAAAGGAGCCGACAAAGATGCTGCAGCACTGATTGAAACAACATACGAAGGCAAGGGACCTCATGGAGTGGCAATTTTTGTTGAATGTACTACCGACAATTTGCAACGTACGGTTTCAAATGTCAGGGCTTATTTTAACAAACATGGGGGCGAATTAGGTCAGAATGGGATGCTTAATTTCCTTTTCGATCGAAAAGGTGTATTTGTGGTTCCTAAAGGTGACCTGGACAGGGATGAGTTTGAAATGGAACTCATCGATGCAGGTGCTGAAGAAATTACGATGGAAGATGATGTTTTCAATATTACCACGGCGATGGAGGATTTTGGAAGTATGATCAAAAAACTTGAAAAGCTTAAAATTGAACCGGAGAGTGCTTCTTTACAACGTATCCCCAAAACAACAGTCACCCTTGAGGAGGATGCGACGAGAAAAGTACTGAGACTTATTGATATCATCGAAGAGGATGATGATGTGCAGAATGTTTTCCATACACTGGAGATCAGTGACGAGATGGCGGAAAAACTATAAAAAAAAAACGCGGCGAAAGCCGCGTTTTTTTTTATATTTCACAGATGTACTGTGTAAGGTTGATCCCTTTGGGAAGGTCGAGCTTTTTGCGCAACCGGATACGTGAAATTTCAGTACTTGGTGCGGTAATCTTCAGGATGTGCGAAATTTCCTTGGTGTTCAGGTTCATGCGCAACAACGCACAAAGTTTGTGGTCAGTGGGTGTGAGTTGCGGGTAAACTTTCCTTAAGCGGTCGAAGAAGCCCGGATGGATGTTTTCAAAATGAGCCTTGATGCGATGCCAGTCGTTATCAAACTTGATGTTTTCATCAATGGTCTTCAGTACTTTGGCAATTTCAACCTTGGTGATGCTTTTCTGGTTGCGAACCAGGCGGTTGATGTCCTTTTTTATCAGTCCGATAATTTTATTTTTTTGCGAAATAAAAATCGATGAAGTTGCCAGTTCCCTGTTGATCAGATCGATCTCCATGTGATGTTTTTGTTTAAGAAGCTGGTTCACTTTCTGTTCCGCGTGGATGCGTTCCTGCAGGCGAAGGTTTCTTTCTTTCTCCACCTTTTTACGTTGTTCAATCTCCTTTTTCAATTCTGAAATAATACGTTCATTGGTGATTTCAAGATTGCGCTGGTAATTTGCCACTTCGATTGCAGCCCGGATTTGATCAATATCAACTGGTTTGAAAAGGTAGGCGTAGGGCTTAAGTGAAAATGATTTTGAGAAAATTTCACTTTTATTCATTGATGTAAGGAAAATAATTCCACAATTATAATTTTCGGTAAGAATACGGGCAGCTTCAATGCCATCCATTTTACCAGCCAGGCCAACATCCATGATCACAATATCGGGTTCAAGGTTTGATTCCTGAAGGTTGGCAATGTTTTCAATCGCACTTTCTCCCTTGGTGTCAATTCCCAGAACATCATACCCGAAATTGGCCAGTTTGGCTTTAAGATCATGTGCAATGATGAGTTCATCTTCGACAATATACAAACTAATTGGTGCCATAATTTTAAGGATTAAAAGTTAAATTCTGAATCTGTAACTATATTATATGTATCAATTGCAATAACCAATTCTTCATTTGTTGGCATTACCATTGCCACCACGCGGGATCCAGGTCTGGTTAAGATGGCTTCTTTACCCCGGCTTAAATTGCGGTCGGGATCAAAATCAACACCTAAAAATCCAAGGCCTTCAAGGATCCGTTTACGCGAATCGACATCATTTTCACCAATACCGCCAGCACAGATGATCAGGTCAACACCACTCATTGCTGCGGCATAAGCCCCAATGTATTTTTTAACACGGTAGGCGTACATGTCGAGGGAAAGCTGTGCCCGCACATTGCCATTTCCCGCCGCTTGTCCCACATCGCGCATGTCAAAGGAAATGCCGGAAATGCCACACACCCCGCTTCTTTTATTGAACATTGCGTTGGTGTCGGCAATGCTGAGGTTTTCTTTTTCAGCAAGAAATAGCAATACCCCCAGGTCCACATCACCACTGCGTGTACCCATCATCAATCCTTCAAGCGGAGTAAATCCCATCGAAGTGTCGACCGAGAGGCCATTTTGTATTGCGGCAATGGATGACCCATTTCCAAGGTGGCAAGTGATTATTCTGAGGTTATTAAAGTCCTTACCCAGATAACGGCAAGCTTTCTGTCCAATGTATTTATGCGAAGTACCATGAAAACCATAACGGCGTATTCTGTATTTCTCATAGAATTCATAAGGGATAGCATACAAGTATGAGTATGGGGGCATGGTTTGATGGAAAGAAGTGTCGAAAACTGCAACCTGAGGGACATGAGGGAGGATGGCTTCAATAGACAGGATTCCTTTCAGGTTGGCCGGGTTGTGCAGGGGAGCAAGTTCAATACATTTTTCGATTTCTTTTTTTACATTTTCAGTAATCAGTACACTGGTTTTAAAATTTTCACCACCATGGGCAACACGATGTCCCACCGCAACAATTTCATTCTCATCCTGAATTACACCAAAAACAGGATCTTTAAGTGTTTTCAGAATGAGATTGATCCCAACCTGGTGATCGGGAACTTCCTGGGTGATTTTATATTTCTCTTTACCGGTTACCTGGTGAACAAGTTCACTTGTAGTAAGTCCGATTCGATCAAGTAATCCTTTGGCTTTGAGATCTGTTTCTTCAGAAAGTTCAATGAGTTGATACTTGATGGAAGAGCTGCCGCAGTTTAAAACAAGGATTTTCATTGTTTTAGTAGATGTAAGTGAAAATGAGGTTCAGGTTGGTTTCACAACCCAAACATTTAGTATCACATGTTAGGGTATGCAAACATACAACAATAATATCTTTTTACAAACGAAAACATTAAAAATAACGTAACAAAGCTTTTTTTTTCAATCGGAAGAGATTTTCTGCAACCGGTCATTGGCGAGTTAATGGATTTAGTACTATTTTTGGGCACCGTAACCAAGCTCGAATAATATGGCTTTGATTAATTCTGTTATCTCCTGGCTGATGAAAAAGCGCATTCATCAGATAGAATTGTTTATGCAATATCCGGATGAGGTCCAGATTGAATGGTTACGTAAACTTCTTTCAGCGGCACGCAATACGGAATGGGGCCGGCAATACGATTTTAAGTCCATAACCACACCTGAACAGTTTAAGAATCGTTTACCTGTCCAGGATTATGATTCAATGAAAGGCTCGATTGACAGGCTTCGCCAGGGAGAACAAAATATTTTGTGGCCATCAGAGATTAAGTGGTTTGCCAAATCATCCGGTACTACCAATGATAAAAGTAAATTCATACCTGTAAGTCAGGAGGCCTTGGAGGAGTGTCACTTTAAAGGGGGAAAGGATTTGCTGTCAATTTATTTCAACACACATCTGGAGACAAAGCTTTTTGACGGCAAGTCGATTGCAATGGGAGGTTCTCATCAGATCATGGAGGTAAACAATGAATCTTACATTCAGGGTGATCTTTCTGCCATTCTTATTCAAAATCTGCCCGTGTGGATTGAGTTTTTGCGGACACCAAACTTATCAATTGCCCTGATGGATGAATGGGAAAGTAAAATTGAAATGATGGCTGCAGCTACCATCCAGCATGATGTTACAAGCATTTCCGGGGTTCCCTCCTGGACCTTGATGTTGTTTAAACATGTTTTGGAGATGACTGGAAAATCTAATCTTCTTGAAGTCTGGCCCAACTTTGAATTATTCATTCATGGTGGTGTAAATTTTTCCCCTTATCGTGATCAGTTCAGGCAGATTCTTCCATCTGCAAAGGTCAATTATCTGGAAACATATAATGCATCGGAGGGTTTTTTTGGTATTCAGGACCGGCCGTTGGCCGACGATATGTTGCTGATGCTCGACTATGGTATTTATTATGAATTCATACCGATAGACCAGGTTGGGTTGGACCATCCTGAAGCATATAGCCTTGACAAGGTCGATTTATTCACCAACTATGCCATGGTGATCACCACAAATGCCGGTTTATGGCGATACCTGATCGGTGATACCATCCAATTCACCTCTTGCCGTCCTTATAGAATCAGAATTTCAGGCAGGACCCGGAACTTCATCAATGCATTCGGTGAGGAACTCATTATCGATAATGCAGAAAAAGCCATTGCCATAGCGTGTGAACGCAGTCATGCCGTAGTTACGGAATATACTGCAGCCCCCATTTATATGTGCGGTACGCAAAAAGGTGCCCATGAATGGCTTGTTGAATTTGAAAAACCGCCCGATGATCTTGCTTTTTTTGCAGCAGCCCTGGATACGGCACTCAAGTCGCTAAATTCTGATTATGAAGCGAAACGCTACAATGGATTAATGCTTGAAGAACCGCAAATCAGAAAAGTACCCCCTCACACATTTTACAACTGGCTAAAGTCGAAAGGGAAATTGGGTGGACAGCATAAAGTTCCCAGATTATCCAACGACAGAAAATATATTGATGAAATCCTGCATTTGATAACGCCGGGTTAATTCCTTTTTTTAATTTTGATCACAAATTCAAACTCATGCACATTGCGATAGCCGGAAACATCGGCTCCGGTAAAACAACACTGACTGGCTTACTTGCCAAACATTTCGGATGGGATCCCCATTATGAAGATGTAGATACGAATCCATACCTTAACAGTTTTTATGAAGACATGCAGCGTTGGTCGTTTAATCTGCAGATCTATTTTTTAAACAGCCGTTTCAGGCAGGTGGTAGATATCCGGAATTCAGGGAAAACAGTCGTTCAGGATCGGACAATATACGAAGATGCTTACATTTTCGCACCCAACCTGCATGCGATGAATCTTATGAGTACACGCGATTATGAGAATTACCGGTCGCTGTTTGATCTTATGGGAACCTTCATCCTTCCTCCGGATCTGCTCATTTATCTCAGGGCCAGTGTTCCCACACTTGTAAGTCAGATTCAGAAGCGGGGCAGGGATTACGAAAATGCCATCCGTCTTGATTACCTGAAGAACCTGAATGAGATGTACGAAGATTGGATTGAAGGATATAAATTCGGAAAACTCCTCATCATTGATGCAGATACGCTCAAGGTGAGTGAAAAACCGGAAGATCTTGGACAAGTCATTGACCATATCAATGCACAACTGCACGGCCTCTTCTAAATGCAGGCTTGCTCCGGGGTTAAAGGCCAAAATGAAATAAGATGAAAATTCTGGGTGTAATCCCTGCAAGATATGCCTCGTCACGTTTTCCCGGGAAACCGCTTGTGATGATTAACGGGAAAAGCATGGTTCAACGGGTATATGAACAGGCTGTTCAATGCGATAAACTTGCAAAAGTGATCGTTGCCACTGATGACATGGCCATATTTAATCATGTCAGCCTGTTCGGTGGTAATGTGATGATGACAAGTGAATCTCACATCAGCGGGACCGGGCGTTGCAATGAAGTTGTCGTGAACCTTCGCACCGCAGGTGAAGATTATGATTACGTGATAAATATCCAGGGGGATGAACCATTCATTGAGCCAGAACAGATTGGACAGGTGGCGGCATGTTTCAATCATCCGCAAACCCAACTGGCGACACTGGTCAAAAAGATATCTTCTGCAGAAGAACTGGCAAGCCAGCATGTTGTAAAGGCTGTGGTTGACAAACAGGGATATGCCATGTTTTTCAGCCGTTCTGTGATTCCGTACGTGAGAGGTAAAAATCAGCAGGAGTGGCTGCTGGCCACGACTTTTTACAAACATATCGGAATTTATGGATATCAGGCAGCAGTGCTTGGAAAAATTGTCAATTTACCGGTTTCGGAACTGGAACTTGCTGAATCGCTTGAGCAGTTGCGCTGGCTTGATCATGGATACAGGATTATGACGAAATTAACTGATTATGAAAGTATTGCTATTGACACACCTGCTGATTTATTAAAAATTACGAACAAAAGCGGAACCTTTGATCAATAATTTCGTATCTTAGCACACTGAAAAAGATCAGGAAATGGACATCCGTATTTGCATTGCTGAACTATTATCCTTGCACGACTGCGTGATCATTCCGGGGTTTGGCGGGTTTATTGGTAATTACTCCCCGGCCCGGATTGACCCTGTGCATCATACATTTCAGCCCCCTGCGAAAAAGTTGCTTTTTAACATCAACCTGAAGCAAAATGACGGGCTACTGGCCAATGCAGTGGCTGCATCCTTTGAAACTTCGTACGTGGATGCCTGCAGGATGATTGACGAATTTTCAGATGAATGCCGTTTTATCTTAAAAACCGAGAAACCGTGTATTTTTCCGCAGATTGGGAAACTCTATCCCGGCAAAGAGGGTATCATCCATTTTGAACAGGAGCAGGATGCCAATCTACTTTCGGATGCATTTGGCCTGATTTCATTCATTTCTCCTCCGATCATGAGGAATTCGTCATCATTTAAGTATTCCTGGAACCATTCAAACCGGAGAATTCAGCAAACTGGAAAGAAATTTATTCTTCCGAGGGCACTGAAATGGGCCGCTGTAATTGCACTGCCCATCGGTGTTGCCGCAGTTATTGGTGTAACTCAATACGACAAATTATCAACCAATTTTGCAAATAAAGCCGGGATACTGGGTTCAGTATACACAAGGTTTGCGAAAGCACCTGCTGTCAATAAAAGAGTAGTACCGGTTATTCCGGTTTCCGGAGTTAAGACGGCTGATAAAATTGTTGTTACACCAGCTCCTGTGGAAGTTGCCAAACCGGCCATCGGCCAAAATGATCAATATGCTGTAATTGTTGGTGCCTTCAAAATGAAAGAGAATGCTGAAAAATTAATTACAGAATTGCAGCAAAAAGGTTTGGAGGCATCCATTTTTGACCAGTCAAGAACCGGTCTTTTTCGTGTTACAATCGGTACGTGCTCCGATCAAAGTGAATCAAGTCAACTTCTGGCATTGGCAAAATCCAATGATATCATTGGTGCCTGGATACTTGAAAAATAAAGGGATCTGTGGCAAAAAAGAAACTGATCCATTTTCAGGAAAACCTCTCTTTTCCTCACCTGTTACAGCCTGCCTATAACGATCTTCTTGCAGGATTTTCTTTAAAATCTAAATGGCGTGAGGAATTTTTCTGCAACGATCATCCCATTATCGTAGAACTTGGTTGTGGCAAGGGCGAATACACTGTCGGGCTTGCAAATAAATATCCCCGGAGAAATTTTATCGGTATCGACTGGAAAGGGGCAAGGCTTTGGCGGGGCAGTAAAAGTGTTGAAGAGCAAGGCCTGAAAAATGTCGGATTTGTGAGGATCATGGTGGATCATGTAGAACAAATTTTTGCTCCATCGGAAATCGCAGAAATCTGGATCACCTTTCCGGATCCGCAAGTGCGAAAAGAAAGATTGAGGCTTACAGCCCCGGTTTTTTTGGCCAAATACAAGAATATCCTCTCTCCTGACGGGATCATCCATCTGAAAACGGATGATTTCTTTTTTTATTCCTACACACTGGATGTGATCAGGGAACAGCAGCATCAATTATTATGGGCCACCGATGATCTTTATCAATCAGGCATTGCCGATGATGCGGTCGACATCCAAACCTATTATGAAAACCGATGGCTTGAAATGGGTAAAAAGATTTGTTATTTACGGTTTCAACTTAATACAAAATGAAGAAATCAGGGATCATTTTTCTAATGATAATGATGTTGCGCATTACAGCAACAGCAGAAGAGGGGATGTGGATCCCGATGCTCCTCGAGCAGTTAAACATTAAGCGAATGCAGGATCTAGGGCTGAAACTTTCCGCAGAGGATATTTACAGCGTTAATCATTCGAGCCTGAAAGATGCCATTGTACAGTTTGGAGGTGGTTGTACAGCCGAAATCGTTTCTTCCCAGGGACTTATTCTCACAAATCATCATTGCGGACTTGGTGCCATTCAGCGGCAGAGCTCGCTTCAGCATGATTATCTGACAGATGGATTCTGGGCAAGGTCGTTTGAAGAGGAACTCCCATGCCCGGGTGTTACGGTCACCTTGCTGATTCGTATGGAAGATGTGACAGCGAAAGTTCTTGAAGGTGTCGATGATAAACTGAATCAGTTTCAGCGGGCACAACTCATCCAGCAAAATGCGGAGAAGCTTGAACGGGCGGCGACGCAGGGAGCCCGGTTTGAAGCTAAAATCAGACCATTTTATTATGGAAATCAATATTATCTGTTTGTCAACGAAATATATAAGGATGTCAGGCTTGTTGGGGCACCACCCTCAAACATTGGAAAATTCGGAGGGGATACCGATAACTGGATGTGGCCGCGACATACTGGTGATTTTTCTGTTTTCAGGATTTATGCCAGTAAAGATAATGAGCCGGCATCTTACTCAAAAGAGAATATCCCATATAAACCAAAATATTATTTGCCAATTTCGTTAAAAGGGTATCAAAAAAGCGATTTCACCTTTGTCTTTGGTTATCCGGGCAGTACCCGCGAGTATCTTACCTCTTTTGGAGTGGATTTAACGGCCAACAAAGAAAATCCGCTCAGGGTTGGCCTTCGCCAGCAACGACTCGAGATAATGAAGGCTGCCATGGATGAAAGCCGGATGGTTCGTATCCAATATACCTCCAAAGCCAATGGTATCGCAAATTACTGGAAAAAGATGATTGGCGAGTCACGTGGCATCAGACGAATCGATGCATTATCGGTGAAAATGAGGTTTGAACGGAATTTCCAAAACTGGGCAGATTCCACCGCAGAAAGACAAGCCCGCTATGGAAATTTACTGAGTTCATTCAAATCGGCATATAAAGATTTCCTGCCAATTGATCTATCTTCAATTTTTATCGGTGAGGCCGGACTAGGCATTGAAATTGTGAGGTTTGCCTCCGGTTTCAGGGAATTGGCCAGGATCAGCCATAATAAACAAACAAAACCAAAGGATCTTATTAATGTCACAGAAAGTTTAAAAAGGAATGCCAGGGATTTCTATAAAAATTACCATCAGCCCATCGACCAAAAAGTGATGGTGGCCATGCTGAAGGAGATGAGTGCAAAAATGGACCCTGCTTACCTTCCCGATGTATTTGCTGAGATCGAAAAGGAATACAAAAATGATTTTGAAAATTACGCTGCCCGACTGTTTTCAACCTCTGTTTTTGCCGACTCTTCCAGGGTATTGGATTTTCTGGATTCCTATAAACCCTCCAGGGTAAGAACAATGGAAAAAGATCGTGCTTTTCACCTGATGACCAGTCTTTTCGAACGCTATGAGAAGGATATCACACCCAAAATGACCCGGCTCTCGCAGCAGATCGATAGTCTTCAGCGAATCTACATGGCAGCTCAGATGGAAATGCAACCACAAAAAGTATGGTATCCGGATGCAAATTCTACGTTGCGCATTGCTTACGGAAAAGTGGATGATTATTTCCCGGCAGATGCGGTAAAATATAATTATTTTACCACTCTGGCCGGTGTTATGCAGAAGGAGGATTCAACCATTTATGATTATCAGGTTGATCCTCAGCTGAAAAAATTATTTCTGGAAAAGGATTATGGAAGTTATGCAGACCAGGATGGCAACATGCATGTAGCCTTTACGGCGAGTAACCATACAACAGGAGGGAACTCGGGAAGTCCTGTCCTGAATGGAGAGGGACAACTTATCGGGATCAATTTTGACCGTAATTGGGAAGGCACTCTGAGTGATCTGATGTATGATCCGTCGCAATGCCGGAATATATCCATTGATATCAGGTATTGCCTATTTGTTATTGACAAGGTGGCAAACAGCAAACGGCTGATCAACGAGATGAAAATTATTCAACGATAGATTTGAACCAGCGCATTCTGGATTGTCGGATACTTAAAAGTGAAGCCGGCCTGAAGCAATTTTTCAGGGAGGACTTTCTGGCCTTCGAGCAATACCTGAGCCCCTTCCCCGTAAATCATCTTTAATGCAAATCCGGGCACTGTCAGCCATGTTGGCTGGCCGAGCACCTTCCCAAGTTTATCCGTGAACTCTGCATTACATGATGGAACAGGTGCTACGGCATTGACAATACCCCTGACTGACGTGTTTTCAATCGTGAAAATGATCGAGTCGACCAGGTCCGAGATGTGGATAAATGATACAGCCTGTTCCCCGTTTCCTAATTTGCCGCCTGCCCCGATGCTGAAAGGGAAGTGCATCTTTTGCAGTGCGCCCCCATCTTCACCAAGTACCACACCGAGACGAAGGATCACCACCCGTGAAATATTTTCAGATTTCAAGGCTTCAAGTTCCCAATTATGGCAAACGCTGGCCAGAAATGAATTCGCAAATGACTGGCTTGATTCTGTATGAGTATGAACAGAATCGTAGATTCCGATTGCCGATGTTGAAATAAAAACGGATGGCTTTTTAATGGCCCGGAAGATGGATTCGGAAATTTTCCGCGTGGTATTTATACGACTTTCATAGATTTCATTTTTGTAAGCAGGCGTCCATTTCTTTGAAACCGGCGCCCCTGCGAGATTAATGACCACGTCGGCACCTTCTGCATACTGTTCAAGGAATTCCTGATCAGACATGGCAAAGGATCCACGGTTAATGTTTCGCACCGTCCATCCCAGTTCCACCATTTTCTTCATGAGGGCCTGACCCACAAACCCGGTGGACCCACTTAATGCAACAATCATCTGTTTTTTTGTGTAAAGTTATATAATTCTTTAAATTTGTGGTACTTTTATAGGCGACAAGTTGCTTTAATTCTCTGGTAAAACGTCAAATACTACATCAACTATCAGTCATGGACCACAGCGAGCAGACGAAAATATTTTCAGAATTTCCACCGGTTCCCACCAGTACCTGGGAGGAAAAAATCAAGACCGACCTGAAGGGGGGGGACTATAATAAAAAACTGATCTGGAAAACCGATGAAGGATTTGATGTTAAACCATATTACCGGTCGGAAGACCTTGCAGGACTTGAATATCTGAATGCACCTCCTGATTGTGCACCGTATGTCCGGGGTTGCAGGAAGGAAAATAATGATTGGATTATCCGGCAGGATATTTATCCGGAAGATATTCTGCAAAGCAATATCCTCGCGAGGGATGCCATTGCAAAAGGTGCCGGTGCCGTTGGGTTAAAAGCGAATGAAGTAACTACCTTTCAGCAGTTGAGTGATTTGTTGTCAGGGATCGATTTTCACAAAACCGGTATTAACTTCATCTCCGCAAAATCCTATCAGTCGGTGTTGGAATATTTCATCAAAGAGTTGATTGACAGGGGTGTTCCAAATGAGAAAATAACGGGATCAATCAATTTCGATCCAATTGGCCATTTATTACTTCATGGAAGTTTTTATGTGAGTTGGGACCATGACATGGAGGAGGCGGAATCTTTGCTGAGCATGGTCAGGGGAAAAATTCCGGGTTTTAAGGCCATCATGGTGAACGGTCATTATTTTCAGGATGCAGGTTCATCACTGGTTCAGGAACTTGCTTTCAGTCTGGCTTGTGCAAGCGAATATCTTGCAAGTTTAACCGGCAGGGGGGCTTCGGCTGATGAGGTTGCCCCATACTTTCAATTTTCACTGGGGATCGGACCGAACTATTTTATGGAAATTGCCAAATTCAGGGCGGCCCGTTTGTTATGGGCACGGATGGTTGAGCAATATCAGGCAAAGCGAGAGGATTCTTTGAAATTGTTTATCCATGCTACGACTGCTTTGTGGAATAAATCGATTTACGATCCGTATGTGAATATGTTGCGTACCACAACCGAAGGAATGTCGGCCATTCTTGGAAATGCCGACTCTGTTTCGATTAACCCCTTTGACATCACATTCAGGGATCCGGACGAAATTTCGCGCAGGATTGCCAGGAACCAGCAACTGGTTTTGAAGGAGGAATCATATCTTGATAAAATTGTTGACCCTGCAGCAGGGTCGTACTATATTGAAAACCTTACACATTCGATTGCCCACCATGCCTGGGAATTGTTTAAGGATGTCGAGGGCCGTGGAGGCATGATCGAATGTGTAAAATCGGGATTTATCCAGGATGAAGTTGAACGAAGCCGGAACCAGAAGGTTTTGGATATTGCACAACGAAAAATCATCATGCTGGGAACCAATCAGTATCCGGATCACACGGAACTCATGGCTGATTCAATTCAGCCCCTGATTGAACCTCAAACTCAGGCTCCTGTCATCTGTAAAAGACTTGTCCCGTTCCGGATAGCTTCCGGCTTTGAAGAGATCAGGCTTACCACTGAACGATTTGTGAAACATGGTGGCAAGCGCCCGGCTATTTTCCTTTTTACGATGGGTAATTTGGCCATGCTCAGGGCCCGAGCCGGTTTTGCAGCAAATTTTTTTGGCTGTTCCGGGTATGAAATACTGGATAATCAATGTTTTTTAACAGTTGACGAGGGTGTTGAATCTGCTTTGTTATCAAATGCTGAGGTCATTGTCATTTGCAGTTCGGATGAAGAGTATCCCCGAATCGTACCGGAAATTGCCGGCAAAATCAAAGCAGCCGGAAGCAAAGCCAGAATAGTGGTAGCAGGTTTTCCTAAGGATATGGCAGAAACTTTTAAATCTTCCGGGGTTGATGATTTCATTCATGTCAGAAGCAACCTGCTCGAAACATTGCGTGACTTTCAAAATAAACTGGGCGTTAAATAGAACTATACGGTATTGCCAACTTACCTGAAAGAGATGTATATGAATGGAAATACTTTAAACACCAGCCTTAAACCATTACAAATTATGGTGGTTGATGATAACCGCATCAATATCAGGCTGATGTCGGCGACATTGACAAGGCTTGGCCATCAGGTAGATTCGGCCGAGGATGGTGCAGCTTCGGTGGTAAAGTTCACAAACAAGCATTATGATGTTATTTTAATGGATATCATGATGCCTGTGATGGATGGAATTGCAGCGACCTGTGAAATAAGGAAGATTGAGGCAGAAAGGCAAACCACGCCGGATCAGCGGGTGAAAATCATTGCTATTACTGCAAATGCTTTCGCTGATGATCGTAAACGGCTGTTTGACGCCGGGATGGATCATTATATGAGCAAACCTTTTGAAATAAGTGAATTGCAACGTCTTTTAGTTTTATAACCCAATGAAATGAGTTTTTTCACCGTTACTCCCCGTCCTATCTCCGTTTCAATTTTTCTTATATGTTTTTTTACTGCTTTTACCCTCCATGCCCAGGATGAAAAGGTACGTGACGAAATTGAGGCTGAAAAAACAGACAGCGATGCAACTATTCTGATCGGTGCCGATTTGATGAGCCGATATGTTTGGCGGGGAATTGATTTCGGAAACTCCCCTGCCATCCAGCCAAACCTGGCATTTTCATGGAAAGGGCTAAATGTTGGAGCATGGGGTTCTTACGCCTTCGCGAAACAAAGCATCCGGGTGAATGATACAACGGTGGTTAATGCCGGAACTTATGCTGAAACAGATCTTTATATTTCCTATACCTACGAATGGTTTACCCTGATGGTGTTTGATTATTTTACAGTGAACGGGTTGAATCCAAATGAAGGGAACCGTTATTTTGATTTTAATAACGAAACAACGGCTCACACAATTGAAGGATGTCTTTCCTTTGAAGGAGGTGAAAAATTTCCTTTGCAGGTGATGGCGAGCACCTTGTTCTACGGCGATGATAAAAATCGGGATTCTGCCGGCGTTTACGGAGCCGGAACCAAAAATAATTATTCTACTTACTTTGAATTGGCCTATAAAATACAACTGAAAAAGATCGGTGTGGAACTGAAGCCATTCATCGGCGGTATTCCTTTCGGAAGTTCTTGGTACGGGCCATGTGCAGGTGTGACAAACCTCGGACTTACTGCAAAAAAAGAGATTCCCGTCACTGCGCAGTATGCAATACCTGTTCAGGTTTCACTCCTTACTAATCCACAGGCCCAAAGTATATTTTTTATTTTTGGAATTTCTTTTTAAACACTGCAACAGCTATACATTGAACGATGAGACCAGATTTTAAAAACATTGAGTTAAAAGGAGTGCCGGAGGTTGAATCCTTTGACGAATGGGAGAAAAAACAAGGAATTGAAAGAAGCTGGAAAACACCTGAACAGATTCCCGTTAAACCGGTGTTTGGTGACAGTGACCTCTCAGCGATGGAACATCTGAACTATGCGGCAGGCCTGCCACCATTTCTTCGGGGCCCTTATTCCACCATGTACGTAATGAACCCCTGGACCATTCGCCAGTATGCCGGTTTTTCAACAGCTGAGGAGTCAAATGCTTTTTATCGCAGGAACCTGAAAGCCGGGCAGAAGGGCTTGTCTGTCGCGTTTGACCTTGCCACCCATCGAGGCTATGACTCTGACCATGAGCGGGTAGTGGGTGATGTTGGCAAGGCTGGGGTCGCTATCGATTCCATACTGGATATGAAAATCCTCTTCGATCAGATTCCGCTTGATATTATGTCGGTTTCCATGACCATGAATGGGGCAGTGCTGCCTATTCTGGCTTTTTATATTGTTGCCGCTGAAGAGCAGGGTGTTTCCATGGCCCAGCTTACCGGAACGATACAGAATGATATTCTCAAAGAATTCATGGTGAGGAATACATATATCTATCCGCCGGGTCCCTCCATGAAGATCATTGCCGATATTTTTGAGTATACTTCGAAGAACATGCCCAAATTCAATTCCATATCGATCAGTGGTTATCACATGCAGGAAGCTGGTGCCACGGCCGATATTGAGCTGGCTTACACTTTGGCCGATGGGTTGGAGTACCTTCGTGCCGGCATCAACACCGGCATGGACATTGATACTTTTGCACCCCGTTTATCATTTTTCTGGGGAGCAGGGATGAATCATTTCATGGAAATTGCCAAGATGCGTGCAGCACGGATGCTTTGGGCAAAAATTGTTAAAAAATTCGATCCCAAGAATCCCAAGTCGATGGCGCTTCGCACGCATACCCAAACATCGGGGTGGAGCCTCACAGAGCAGGATCCGTTCAACAACGTTGCACGCACTTGTGTTGAGGCTTTGGCTGCTGCGCTTGGCCATACCCAATCACTTCACACCAACGCACTCGATGAGGCCATCGCATTGCCTACCGATTTTTCGGCCCGTATTGCCCGCAACACACAGATTTACCTGCAGGAGGAGACTCAAATCTGCCGTTCACTCGATCCCTGGGCCGGATCCTATTATGTCGAAATGCTGACCCATGAAATCGCTCATAAAGCATGGGCATTGATTGAAGAAGTTGAGGCCCTCGGTGGCATGGCAAAGGCAATTGAAACTGGTATCCCAAAGATGCGCATCGAAGAGGCTTCGGCACGGAAACAGGCAAGAATCGACTCCGGCAAGGACAAAATCATCGGGGTAAATCATAACAGGCTTGAAAAAGAGGATCCGATTGAAATACTGAATGTGGATAATGCAGCGGTTAGAGAATCACAGGTGCTGAGATTGAAAAAATTACGAGAAAATCGTGATAACAATGAAGTGCAGGCAGCGCTTGATTCTCTGACGACTTCAGCAGCCACGGGAGAGGGTAATTTACTAGCCCTTGCCATAGATGCAGCACGTAAGCGGGCATCGCTTGGTGAAATTTCATTCGCACTTGAAAAAATCTACGGGAGGTACAAAGCTGTGATAAGAAGCATCTCAGGAGTATATTCATCGGAATCAATGGACAGTGCAGCTTTTGCCAGGGCACGTGAACTGGCTGACAAGTTTGCCGAACTGGAAGGCCGTCGCCCGCGGATCATGATCGCCAAGATGGGACAGGATGGCCATGACCGGGGTGCAAAAGTGGTTGCAACTGGTTATGCCGATATCGGGTTCGATGTTGATATCGGGCCTTTGTTCCAAACACCGGCAGAATCTGCCAGGCAGGCTGTTGAAAATGATGTGCATATTTTAGGGGTTTCCAGTCTGGCAGCAGGTCATAAAACACTGGTTCCGCAGGTAATAGAGGAACTTAAAAAACTTGGCCGAGAGGATATCATGGTTATTGTGGGTGGTGTGATCCCTCCGCAGGATTATGATTTTCTTTATAAGTCGGGGGCTGCAGCTATTTTTGGCCCTGGTACCGTTGTTTCAGAAGCCGGAATAAAGTTGCTGGAAATTCTAATCGAAAGCCGGAAATAGTTCATGGAACTTCAAACGCTGGTTCTGCCAAATGGAATTCGTCTGGTACACCATCCCATTCAGAACCAGGTGGCCCATTGCGGGATATTCATTCATGCCGGCTCCCGCGATGAAACAAAACCGGAACATGGAATTGCTCATTTTATCGAACATACCATTTTCAAGGGTACCGAAAAGCGCAATGTTTTTCAGGTGCTTAACCGGTTAGAAAACGTCGGGGCCGATTTGAACGCCTATACCACCAAGGAAGAAACCTGCATTTATGCTTCTTTTCTCTGTGAATTTTACGACCGCACCCTCGAATTGTTCCAGGATATTTTTTTTCACCCGACCTTTCCTGAGAAAGAGCTTGAACGTGAGAAACAGGTGGTGATGGATGAGATAAGATCCTACCAGGATACACCGGATGAGCAAATTTTTGATGACTTTGAAGATCTGGTGTTTGCCGGTCATCCGCTGGGAAAAAATATCCTGGGCACAGCGAAGAGTCTTAAAAAGATGAATCAGGGTGATGTCCTGAATTTCATCCACCGTAATTACCGGTTAAATGAAGTGGTGATCGTATCAGTAGGGAGGATTGATTTCAGGAAACTTGTTAAATTGGTCAACAAGTACTTCTGTGATCATCCTGACCGCGGACAAAGTCATCCGCGTATCGCATTTAATGATTACCAGCCATTCAATAAAAGTATCAGAAGAAAAACATCGCAGGTCCATTGCATTATCGGTGCTCCTGCCTTTCGGTACAGTCACGAACGCAGGATCCCCCTTGCCCTTCTCAATAACATGCTGGGCGGTCCTGTCATGAATTCACGGTTGTCATTGGCATTGCGTGAACGCAACGGACTGACATACCACAGCGAATCAAATTATTCAGCATATTCTGATGCCGGTATTCTGCAGATCTATTTCGGTACCGACCCTGTTCACTATGAAAAAACCCTTACAATTCTACATAAAGAGTTAACACGCCTTCGTGAAGAAAAATTAAGCCGGGGTCAACTGCATCTCGTAAAGAAACAAATTATCGGACAATTGGCTATTGCCCAGGAGTCGAATCTTGCCAATATGCTTGCCATCGGTAAAAGCTATCTGTTACAAAACCGGTTTGAGCCGATTGAGGCGATCATTGCACGCATTCAGGCTACAACAGCTGAAGAGTTGATAGAAATTGCCAATGAAATTTTTAACCCACAGATATTAAGTAGTTTGACTTTCAGATGATGAGTGATCTTTTATTAGCATATTCAGAGGCCCATACTACGCCCGAACCTCCCGTACTTGCCGGACTTAATCGTGAAACCCATCTTTCGCAAGTGTATCCGCAAATGTTGTCGGGGCATTTGCAAGGTGCTTTGCTCCGCATGTTTTGCCAGATGATCCGTCCCGAACGGGTACTTGAAATCGGGACTTTTACCGGATATTCTGCAATAGCAATGGGGCTGGGGATGACCTCTCCCCCGGCTTTTGCCGGAATGCCCTCACCCGGGACTTTGGCTGGAATGCCCTCACCCGGGGCTCTGGCTGGAATGCCCTCACCCGGGGCTCTGGCTGGAATGCCCTCACCCAGGACTTTAGCAGGAATGCCCTCACCCCCGACCCCTCTCCCACAGGAGAGGGGAGGTGTGTTGTTGCATACTGTAGAGGTGAATAGGGAGTTGGAGGATGGAATTCGGAAGTTTATTCATGAGGCGGGCCTTGAAGACAGGATTGTTTTGCATATTGGTGAGGCGCTTGAAATTATTCCACTCCTTAATGAGGTTTGGGATTTGGTTTTCATCGATGCGGATAAACCGAACTATCTTAACTATTACAACATGGTTTTACCACTCATCCGCCCAGGAGGTTTTATCATTGCCGACAATGTTTTATGGGATGGCAAAGTAACCGGTGATCCGGCCAAAATGGATAAAGATACCCGGGGAATTGTTGAGTTCAATAAATTTGTTCACCAGGACGAACGTGTTGAGAATCTGATCCTGCCCGTCAGAGATGGGTTGATGGTAATCCGGAAGATTTAACCCACTCTGTATTCAAATTTCACCCCTTCGAGTTCCTCATTGGCTTTGATGATTTTCTTTTTCAGCTCTTCCTTGAAAATCAACATTTTTTTATGAAGTTCGTTGTCGCTTACAGCCAGTATTTCCGCCGCAAGGATTGCTGCATTCTGAGCGCCATTGATTCCGACTGTGGCCACCGGAATTCCCGGAGGCATCTGAACAATAGCCAGAAGGGCATCCAGTCCTTCGAGGGAGGCTTTGATAGGGACACCGATGACCGGCAGTGTGGTCATGGCTGCAATGACTCCTGGCAGATGTGCCGCCATACCGGCAGCGGCGATAATGACCCGGATCCCACGCTGGTGGGCGTTCTTCGCAAATTCTTCGACTTTTTCCGGGGTCCGGTGGGCAGACAGTGCGTTGATTTCAAACGGGATTTGCATGTCGTTCAGAAATTTGGCAGCAGCTTCCATGACAGGGAGGTCGGAGGTGCTGCCCATAATGATGCTTACTTTAGCTTCCATGATTTCAGTTTTCAGGTTACTGCACAAAAATAGATATATTTTCTCTACCTTTGTGCGAAAGAAACATATCACTGATTATGACAAAGGTACAGGTGAGGGAACTTGTTTTCGAGAAGTTCATCAGAAGGGAAGAAATTGACGCTGCGGTACAAAAGGTCGCTGATAGGATAAACCACGATTATGCAGGGAAAAATCCATTGTTGCTGGCCATTCTTAACGGGGCTTTTATTTTTGCCTCCGACCTGATGCGCAAAATAACCATCCCATGTGAAATTTCATTTGTAAAATTTGCCTCCTATTCAGGTACTGTGACCACTTCAAAGGTTAAAGAACTGATAGGTGTTGATGAGGATTTAAAAGGCAGACATGTCATCATTGTTGAAGATATTGTGGATACGGGAATCACCATGGAGAAACTTCTTCATGATGTGGAGGATAAAAACCCTGCCGGGGTAAAAGTGGCCTGTTTCTGTTTTAAACCTGATGCTTTTCAGAAAGATTTTACGATCGACTACATCGGTTTACAAATTCCCAATGATTTTATTGTTGGATATGGACTTGATTATGATGGTTATGGCAGAAATCTGCCGGATATTTACAGAATTGTTAAGTGATGTGATGATGTGATAATGTGATAATGTGATGATGAAGTAGGTTTTTTTTGCTTTGTTTCTTTTTAAATTTCCTGTTATGTTTAATCTTATTCTGTTTGGTCCGCCGGGTGCCGGGAAAGGTACTCAGGCTGTTAAAATTGCTAAAACGTTTGGTTGGGAACACATCTCAACCGGTGACATTCTTCGGGCAGAGGTGAGCCAGGGAACTCCTTTGGGGTTGAAAGTCCAGTCGATTATGCAGGAAGGCCATCTGGTTTCTGATGAATTGCTGGTTGCGATCATGGAGTCAGTGTTTTTAAACAACAGAGCTGCTGAAGGTTTTGTCCTTGATGGCTTTCCCCGTACCTTGAACCAGGCACAGGAACTGGATAAAATGCTGTTGAAACACGGGCAGAAAGTATCACTTGTGCTGGCCCTTGTCGTTAACGAAGAAGAGCTGGTAAAGCGTTTGCTAAAAAGGGCTCAGGAACACGGACGCGATGATGATACCGAGGAAGTGATAAAAAATCGCCTTGTTCAGTATCATCAACACACCAAACCGCTGATCGATTATTATATTGAGAAAAATATATATCAGGAAGTTTACGGTGTAGGATCCATTGAAGATATTTTCAACCAGCTTTGTGCTTCGATCAAACCTTAACTTTTTCGTTCAGTTTTCTCGAAAAAATGAAGCCCATTAAGGGTGAAAACTATCTATTACCAAAATCGTAAATCGTAAATCGTAAATCCCAAATCCCAAACCCCAATTGTCTGATTCAAACTTTGTAGATTATGTAAAGATCCATTGTGCTTCCGGGAACGGTGGTGCAGGGTCGCGGCATTTTATGCGTACCCGTACCAATGCCCATGGAGGGCCCGATGGTGGCGACGGAGGCCGGGGCGGTCATGTCATCCTCAAGGGGAACAGTCAATTCTGGACATTGCTGCACCTGAAGTTCACCAAGCATCTAAAGGCCGAACATGGTGGAGCAGGATCAAAGCAACTCATGCACGGGGCCAATGGAAAGGATGTAATTGTTGATGTGCCATTGGGCACGGTAGCCCGTGATGCAGAAACAGGGGAGTTTGAATGTGAGATTACAGAAGACGGACAAACCCACGTACTTGTTCCGGGCGGAAGGGGAGGACTTGGCAATGATCATTTTAAAACACCAACCCGACAAGCACCAAAGTTTGCACAGCCAGGAGAACCCGGACTTGAGTTCTGGAAAGTTCTTGAGCTGAAACTCTTAGCCGATGTTGGACTGGTTGGATTTCCAAACGCTGGAAAATCAACACTTTTATCGGTAATCTCAGCGGCAAAACCGCAGATTGCCGATTACCCGTTCACCACACTGGTTCCAAATCTTGGAATTGTAAGGTATCACGAAAACAAATCGTTTGTGATGGCCGATATCCCCGGAATCATTGAAGGGGCGCATGAGGGAAAAGGGTTGGGATTGCGTTTCCTTCGTCATATTGAGCGCAACTCTACCTTGCTGTTTATGGTACCTGCCGATTCAAAGGATATTCGTAAGGAATATCAGATCCTGCTGAATGAGCTCGCCCAATACAACCCTGAATTGCTTGATAAAATGCGTGTTTTGGCAGTGACCAAGTCAGACCTTGCCGATGAGGAAATTATCAGGGAACTGAAAAAGGATTTACCGGAAATCCCTACTGTCTTTATTTCATCTCATAAGCAAACCGGTCTGGAGAAGCTGAAAAAAATGCTCTGGGAGGAGTTGAACCGTGAAGGATGATAGAATTCGTTTTATCATGGGCTTTTAATCTTCCACCAGATTCTTAATAAATCCATGCTCGAGACATTAAAATCGATCGATCAAAGTTTTTTCTTGTTCCTCAATGGGTTGCATTGCCCGTTTTTTGATCCGTTGGTGTATTATGGAACCCGTGCCAGCACCTGGTTACCCTTGTATTTTTTATTGTTGTATTTTCTGATCCGAAAATACAAGTGGCAAACAGTATTGATTTTGCTTTTTGCGGGACTTATGATCATGGTCAGCGATCAATTGTCGAATGTTTTCAAAGATTGGATCGCACGGCCCCGCCCCACGCATGAACCCGGGTTGACAAGCATCCATACGGTTAATGGCTATCTTGGCGGGGAGTTTGGTTTTTATTCCGCTCATGCTTCCACCAACCTGGCCATTGCAGTATTTATGATCATTCTGTCGGGCAACCCATTCCGCTATTTTTCTCTTCTCATGCTTGCCTGGGCTTTTTTTATGGCCTATACAAGAATATATCTTGGCGTTCATTATCCAGGTGATATACTGGCTGGCTGGCTGGCCGGTGGGTTGATAGGCTGGTGTTTTGGTCAGGGTTGCGGCTGGGTTATCCGGAAGCCGGTTTTATCCCAATGATTTTTTACAAGCATTTTGAGATGTTCCGATCCAACCTCGCTTTTTAAGGGAGCCGGATCGATGTTTCCAGGTGAGAATCCAGGTAAAAAAAAGTTTCAGCAAACATATCAATTTTGGCAGTAGCAGCGTTATTTAGTTTCCTGCATAAAATCCTTATAAAAACCAAGGAAGAAAACTTTTATACAGGGTTCATAAATATTGATGTAACATGAATAAAACGTTGAAAATTATTTTATTTGTCATGATTCTTTCCATGGCAGGCATAAATGACAGCCATTCTCAGGGTTCGCTCGATCCTGTGCGTTTGGGAACCTGGGTGGTGAATGCAGGTGTTGGGCCAGGGGCCTCTTATTTTGGCAATGGCACCGGGCTTGGGATTGCTGTAAAAGCTTCAGTGGAAACAGGGTTATGGGATCTGGGCCCGGGAGTTATAACACTTGGCGGTGAAACTGCATTTTCTTTTTTCAATCACCATTATGGAGAGGGGTGGAACGAATCGTGGGTTAATTTTGTGATCGGTGCCCGTGCCGCCTATCATTATGGGTGGGACGTTGAGGGTCTCGATACGTATGGAGGAATCCCGCTCGGGATCGGATTCAGCTTGTACAATGTTGATTTTTCCCCTGGCAGCAGCGGTTCTACCCCTGTTTATCCATACGCCGGTTTTTTCTTTGGAACCTCCTATTTTTTCACCAAATCGTTCGGGATCAACGGTGAAGTAGGATATAATGCCACATACGCCAATATCGGGGTGGTATTTAAGCTGAAATAGAAGTAGTTTTTTATTATTGACAGTTTTCCGGCAATTCCTGCAGAAATATTATTTTTTGTTTTAATTCTACTTTGACAGATTCAAAATTTCGCATATGAATAGTTTATATCCATTTGCCTTTTAATGTGGCGATCATACATTTTGGTTATCATTTGATCGTCTGTTAACTCTTTATACAACTGAAAAGTGATCCAGTCCTTT
>CAIQUS010000134.1 GCA_903875045.1 uncultured Bacteroidales bacterium | reverse complement strand
TGAATTCAGGCTGCAGGTGATGCAGTCGCCATTTACGGGAACGTACGTAAAAATGTTGCTGCTGCCCCCGGAAGGGATACCGTTCACATACCATTGATACAGCGGGGAACCACCCGGGTTGACCGGAAAAGCGGTAAAGGTTACGGAGGTTCCGGCACAAACAGGGTTTTCAGTTGGCGTAATCGACAAAGAAACCGGCAGCAAAGGATTGACGATCATCGTGATGATGTTGGATGTGGCCGGATTATTTGATGAACAGAGGGCATTGGAGGTAAGTTCGCAGGTCACCTGGTCGCCATTAACAGGGGTGTAGGTATAAACAGCATTATTTCCATTGATTCCATTAACTGCATTCACTTTCCATTGATATTGCGGAAGGGTGCCGCCATTAGTCGGAAAGGCAGTGAAGGTAACCGGGGTTCCGGCACAAATGTTATTTGCAGATCCGGAAACAGAAACATCAACGGATACGCTTGCATTTACTGTAACGGGAAATGGGGGAGAGGGGATACCCGTGCTGCATAAATCAGACCCATAAACAGTTATATTCCCGGAAACGGCACCTGCGGAATAACTCAGGGTGATTGAATTTGTGTTGGCTCCACTGGTGATCGATGCACCGGGAGGGATGTTCCATATATAAGAGGTTGCATTGACAACAGGAGGAACTGTGTACACTTTCCCTATATCGCCCTGGCAAACGCTTTCGGGACCAATGATGGTTCCGGCCTCACCAGTGAGAAGACAGAATGTCACAGTTAATTTTGGCCGCCAGTTGGCGTTGGGATGAGCACTTGATGCAAAAACCATGGAACGGTAAACCTGTTCGGTTAAAAGTTTGATCATCCACCCGAAGTTTGAAGCGGGGTTTGCAACCATCTGCATTACAGGGACCTGTACATCAATACTCGGATAATCCTGTGTCGTACCTGTTGAAGTTGGAAGGTAGACGCTATTCAGGGGTGTTGTTGTCGGCTGATTGTTCCAGGTCACAAGGTTTTTATCCCAATTCTGCGTTATAACCAATAAATTGCTTTGATTATCGCCGTATTGAAGTTGACTGTAACCGGAAGTGAGATTGCAGTACAACGAAAGTGTAGCACTTACTATAATGGCATTTACAGGGATTGGGGTGAGGTCAAAAGAGATCAGGCTTCGCAAGGTAGCCGGGGCACCTGAGACAGTCCATGCATTAGAGGTAAAATCGGGGGTGGAGCCGCTGGGTACATTTGCAAAATCTGTTCTGATTAATGCACATTTTCCGTCAGCGGGCCCGGGACTGAAAATTAATGTTTGTGTTTGGGGGAAACCCGCCAGGGTCAACGAAAGAAAAAGCAGTGCAGAAAGCAGAATTCGTTTCAAAGTTCAGATTCTCAGCTTCAAAGATACCAAGAAATTGTTTTGATTTGCTGAAAAGAACTTTGTTGTGAAAGTAATACTTATATCTGTACGGAGATTAGTTGTATGACTGGATATTAATTTTTATATTTATGATTATCAACTAAATAATTAATAAATGGTAAGATTTCCCGCGACAAACCTCGTAAACTTAATGCAATCATTGGAAGTTGGAACTATGGTGAATAATCACGCCATAAGAAGTTGATTCATTGCACTCTGATCAAAAATAGTTATGAAATCTAGGCATGTTACTGTATATTTATAATCCTTGCTTATTTCTTTCGTAAACCGAAAAATCTCCACCAACAAATCGTAACTTGCTTTATAAACCGTCAATTCCTGATGTAACCCCATTCTCAAAAAAAAATTCGATGGGGCAAGCCCCATACCCCAAAATAATTAAATAGGGAAATAGTCAATTTTACAAATAGTCTTACAAATCCCGCAAGCAACGGACAGAAAACCCATTAGTCTTACTGTAGCTGCTACTGAACACACTGCCATTGTAGTAGTACACATACCGGTCCCATGCACTATTTGGACTGTCATCAGAAGAACTCCACCAGTTGCCGTAGTTGCCAACGTAGAAGAACGACCCATTGTCGTAGCGGCCGCCTGGCGGAACGGCCGTAAAACCACTTTCGTTGGTGGCCCCGGTATTTGGAGTATTCCATAACCCCGTACCAGCCTGTATTGTACCGGTAGATTTCATTTTTCCGCCTGCTACACTCGTTCCTCCAAGAAAGGCGGTAACTGTTGTCCATTCAGCATCTGTTGGAATATGCCAGCCTGTAGGACAAATTCCTGTTACATTACCGGTCGGAACCGGGTTCCACGCACTGGTGTTGGTCGCTCCGTTAAGGTACTGTACCATCTCAGCCCATTGGTATAAACCACCGTATATATTGCAGTTCGATTCAAGGTCGTTGTAGCAATATTTCTCAATTGTGCTGTTGTTGGTTTGATTGCCGGAACCGTTTATCATTGTTCCAATGTTCAGATTCTCTTTAAACCAGCATTGGGTGCCAATCTGTACCGTTGTATAAACTTTATTATCCCTTGAATCGGTGATGGAAGAACCACAGGTAAACGAACAGGCAGAAGATGTCTGGAGGAGGGTAACAGGAGTTGAACTGCCACAATTGCAGTAAGCCCAAACGTATCTGGTGTAAGCAGTGTTGCAGGTTAGCCCGGTTTCGGTCATTGTGGTGGTTGTTCCCATGTCGGTTGCTCCGGCATAAATGTTCGCTGTACTCCATTTATATCCTGTAGCATTGGGAACTGTGTTCCAGTTCCAGGTGATCTGGGTTGGCAATGGCACATGCGTTCCGGCGGTTGGGGCGGCAGGTGGATCAGAGGATGTTGTCTTGGAAAGGGATACCGGAATGGAATTCCCGCAGCCATTGTAAGCCCAGGCATAGCTTGTATAAGCAGTGTTGCAGGTTAATCCGGTTTGGTTATTGGTGGTTGCCGTGCCCATGTCGGATGCCGAACCATAATCATTGATCGTATTCCATTTATATCCGGTGGCATCGGCAACGGTGTTCCAGTTCCAGACAATCTGAGTTGCCGAAGGGAGATGAGTACCAGTGGTTGGCGA
>CAIQUS010000133.1 GCA_903875045.1 uncultured Bacteroidales bacterium | reverse complement strand
GTCTCCGGGATATTTTCATCCACGTAAAAAATATCCTTCCAATCCTGGATTACTTTTATTGAGCCATTATTACGATAAAAAGTAATATCAGAGATAAAGTATTTTACTTCGGTGATCAGGTATTCATTTCCGGCGGCATTGATATAAATCAGTTCATTTTCTTTTAATTGTTGACCCTCAACCTGATGGTTGATTAAAAAAATCACTTTTCCGGAAGGCGCTTCGGGAGTGGTTTTATCATTCTGCTTACATGCGGACACATAGCTCATAAGCATCATCAGGGAAATGGTTCTGATCCATAACTGCCAATTTTCTTTCATGATCATCAGAATTTAAAAATCATAGTAAAGTAGAAAACCCGGCCTTGTTCATACAACCGCTCTGTACTGCCGACAATTCTCCGGTTGAGATGCTCATAATAGGGCGTATCAAACAAATTTTCGACGCCGGCAACGAATGAGGCAAACCTGCAGGGTGCATAACTAACCGATGCCGCAGCCGTTATAAACCCAGGCGTTTTTGATTCGCCATATGATTGTGAAACGCGGTTTTGCTCACTTACAAGTCTGACAGATGCATTGGGAATGAGTTTACCCCTGAATAATTTATAGGAAAACTTCACGGTGCCTTCAAGGGGTGGGATTTCGGGTAACGGATCATTCTTCACTGTCTCTTCTCCCACAACTTGTCCGTCCGAAACAATGTATTTCACTGCTTCAGGTTCGGTTCCGTAGGTTGCAGCTACCATGGCCAGCAAACCCCATTTCTTTGCAGTCGGAGATTGATACGATACTTCAAAGCCTGTAAGATAAACCTTGTCAGTATTAGAGAATTGTTTAACACCCGGAGCGCCCTGGGTTGATGGTTTGATTACAGATGGCGGTACTATCTTTCCAATGATATAATCTGTGACCAGCGAAAAGAATCCGCCTACCGATAAACTGCCAAGGTTTGGATCCATGAAATCAAAGGATGCATCGGCCTGGTAATTGTTTTCTGGTTTTAGCTGAGGATTCCCCAGGTAATCATAAGAATCATATTGAACCGGCATGAGCTTGATAAAGCGTTCCAGTATAGAGGGACTTCGGGTTCCCTTGCCAAGTGAGGCACTGAAAAATAGCCATGAAACAAGTTGCTTTTTCATACCCAGACTGAAGCTTACATTGAGAAAAATTGAATTCAGATCGTCAAAATAGGCGATTCCGTTCTTGACCAACCTGAAGGTATCGCCCGATGTTGCCTGATTATAGTCAAGCCTTAAGGCTGCAGTGAAATCAAGTTTTTTAAAAGGAATCTTATATTCAGCAAAGGCTCCGGTATTGTTAACCAGAGCCTTCAGCCATACATTTGCGTGTTTGACAGAAATGAAGGTGTCTCCATCCATGATCATCTTCATGGTCATCTGCTTGTCCCCGTCCTTATAAACATGTTCAAAATCGAGCCCGACCAGGAATTTATGGAGGCCTTTCTGCAGGTTTCCGGTGAGTTTTCCCCCTCCATTCCATGCATCCACAGTGGTAACAGCCTGCATGGTCTTAGCGGTCGGCCTGTCAAGATTGTCCATCACATGATGAACAGAAGAAAAATATCCCTGGAATTCCACTGATTGCCATATTTTACCAAGATTTCGCCCGGTGTAGTTGAACGATCCGACATGGGTTTGGTCAAGCCGCTCATCCATGGGCAGGGCAGGGTAGAGGATGTTTTTTCCCTGATCATAGGAATAACTGAGGATGATCTGATGGTTTTTGTTTAGGACAATGCCAGCACCGGCTGTGCCATAAAGTTTTTGAAAGGAGGTGTTATACTGGATGTCATTCCCTCCTGTGTAACTGCCATAGCCCTTGAAACCGCCACTGGCATTAAAAAAAACTTTATCATTCCCACCTTCAAGAGCAATATGTTCCCTCTGCCCATTCCAGTTTGTTTCAAATCCATACAACACCTCTCCATGGATCTCCGGTTTCGAGTAGGGGTGAGGTAATTCAGTCTCCAGGTTGATTAAGGCCCCCAGTACCGGACCATATTTCAGAACATAGGGTCCTTTGATGATTTCAATTTTTCTGATATTTTCGCTCTCCACATGAGAAGCCACCGGGTCCATGCGGTTCGGACAACCCCCTTCGATTTTAACGCCACTGTTCAATAGAACGGTCACCTGATTGTATTTGAATCCCCTTACAACCGGATCAATGCCGACACCGCCCTTGCGGATCCCTGAGACGTTGGGTTCCTGGCGAAGGAAATCGCCGATGTCCCTGATCGCCTCAAATTGAAAGGTTTTAGCAGGGATGACCTTGATGGGGTAGAAGTTTACGGATTTGCCATAAACTTCTACCTCATTCAGTTGTAATGTGTCCTGATTAAGGGTTTCCTGCGCGTGGAGCATAATTGGCCAACAAGTGAATAAAGTGCTCGCCACCTTAATATAAAAAGACAATGAATAATCCTTCATATGTAGGATTATTTTACAAGATTGACTTTATCATACTCTTTCCAAGGCCTGCCTTAAGTCGCCAATGATGTCCTCGGCATTTTCGATTCCCACGGAGAACCTTACCAGATCGTCGGTGATACCTGCCTGCTCTTTGTTTTCCTTTGATACACCGGCATGGGTCATAGAGGCAGGATGCTGGATCAGTGTTTCAACGCCACCCAGTGATACGGCCAGAACAGCAAGATGAACATTATCCATCAGCTTTTTACCCGCTTCAAAACCACCGGTCAGCCCGAAACTGATCATGGAACCGGCGCCCATCATTTGTCGCTTTGCCAATTCATACTGTGGGTGCGATTTTAACCCTGGATATTTGATCCATGCGACCTTCGGGTGATTTTCAAGAAAATCAGCAACTTTAACTGCATTTTCCTGGTTCCGGTCAACGCGCAATGACAGGGTTTTCACCCCGCGTAATACCAGGTATGCCTGGTGGGGATCCATATTGCAACCCATATACACCATGCAGTGCCTGATTTTCTTGTACAGAACAGCTTCTTTAGTGACGATAATTCCACCAACGATATCAGCATGGCCATTGATGAACTTCGTAACCGAATGAAGCACGACGTCTGCTCCAAGATCCAGGGGTTTTTGCAGGTAGGGGGTGGAAAAGGTATTATCCACAACCAATACCAGGTTATGCTCTGCTGCGATTTTGGCACAAGCGGTAATGTCGGTGATCTCCATCGTGGGATTTGCGGGTGTTTCAATGTAAAGCACCTTGCTGTTCGGCCGTATTGCTTTTTTAATTTCTTGAATATCAGCGGTATTGACAAAGGAGGCTTCAACATGAAACCGGCCAAAATCCTGCTCCAGTACACCTCTTGCCGGTCCATATACTGCATCGGTGCTGATAATATGATCTCCTCCATTTAGCAGGGCCATATAAACAGTGGTAATGGCGCCCATTCCTGAGCCGGTAGCTATGCCGCCGTATCCGTTTTCAAGGGTGGCAATATTTTCTTCCAGAGCATGGATGGTAGGATTTGCGATCCTCGTATAAATATAACCATCACTGGCACCTGAGAAGCAATCAGCTCCATGCTGAGCGCTTTTAAAGCGAAAGGTTGAGGTTTGATAAATGGGAACAGTTGCACTACCGAATTGATCATCGATTTCCCCGGCATGAATGAGTTTGGTGTCGAAACCAGCATTTTTTAGGTCCATTGTTTTTTTCTGCAAATTTAGTGAACATATGTTCGCAATGTGTTAAATTTGCAAAAAATAATTCAATGAAACCCAATCTCGTAAATGCGAACCCTTCAACACAGCAATACCGTGTTGTTTTCCCAAAACACCTGAATTCGAACGGGACATTTTTCGGCGGGGAGGCGATGCAATGGCTTGATGAAGTTGCTTTTATCACTGCAACAAGGTATTCACGGCAGCGGATGATCACGGTAAAAATTGAGCATATACGTTTTCTGAAACCAATTTTGCCCAATTCGATCGTAGAAATAAATGGCACCATAGCAAAAGCAGGGAATATTAAATTGTATATCAAGATAGAGGTATTCTCCGAAGAAATGTATTCTGAATACAGGGAAAAAGCGATAGAGGCTGACTTTGTCTTTGCCTCGTGCGATGATGATTTGATCCCTGTTCCCCTGAAAATAAAAAAGCTACCTTAAGCGGTGCTCAGGGGATTCAAATTTAATTTAGTATTCATCCCCATCTCTGTTATAAACACCAAAAGGAATTACCAAACCGAAGGTGATCCTGCGGCCCAGGTTATAAACGCCCACTTCATTCAGTCTGCTGAGATGATCGTAATATTTTGTGTCGAGTAAATTTATCCCACTGACATACCACGTCCATAGCTGTTTTTGTACCCTTAATTTGGAACCCAGGCTACAATTAAGTAAAACATATCCCGGCGTGGCGGTTTCAAAAACATCAATCCTGCCCTGATAAAAATGGGTCTCCAACTCAAGTTGAATGTAAGGATTTTTCATAGCACTGGTTTTCTTTGTTTTAAAAGTCCATTTTACCTGGTCTGTCAGATGGAGAGCCGGAATAAAAGGAAGAGGGACACCAGAGGAAAGGTTATCACCCCACACATAATCAATGTTATTATCAAAATGCAGGGCATCAACAGGATACCATACTCCATTCACTTCCTTTTTCTCATCATCGATGTTCCTGTAATAAATGAAGTTATTGATCATATTATAAAACCCGTTAAATGCCATATTCAGAAATTTATTATCCCATGCAATTTCACCGTCTATTTGCAGGCTTGTCTCCGGATTCAGCTCAGGGTTTCCTATTTCATACCTGAATGTACCTTCATGAAGGCCATTGGCACTTAATTCAGATATATTCGGAGCGCGAAATCCCCTTCCGACATTGAATTTGAAATTGATTGATTTGTTCAGTCTGAATGTCATCCCTGTTGATCCTGTGAAAGCGGAGAAATCCCTGCTGAATGCCTGAAAGAGTGTATCTCCCGAAGGAGCAGGATATCCAAGCGTGTCGAGGTACAAGGGATATCCTTTCACAGACCTGTAATCATATCGTACTCCGAGATTAAGGGTGAATCTTTCCCAGGTTTTTTTGGCATATACAAACCCTCCGAAGTCCTGGAGGTCGTAATCAGGTATCAGGTATTCTGTGCCATGATTACGATTGATTTGCGTCATGCCTGAAACCCCTCCGACAAGTTCAAGTGATTTCGCCATTAGCCTGGTATAGCGGAGATCGTAGGTCCATGTATCCAGATGGAAAAACAATCCGGGAGTATCGGGCGTTTCCCCGAATTCTTTCCTATGGTTCCACTGGTAACCAAGACTGATACTAATCTGGTTATCCCTGATAAGCAGGTTTGTTACCGATGATATCTTGTTGTGACTAACCTCTTGAAAAGGAACATTGAGCGAACGGCTCTTAGCCATTTCTTCAGAAACAATATTTCCCTGGTAATCAATGAACTGATTTGTTGCAGAATCACGCGTTCCGTCAACCATCCCGATTTTAGCATTGAAAGAACTGAAATGCAGATGGGAGTATCCCCACTTTTTTATCACTCCTGCCCTCAGGGATCAATTTTTCTCATTAAAACCCGAATTATAAACCCATTCGGCGGGTGTATGATAAGAACTTGCTGTTTTATAGGTTCCCCTTGCCCTCCATATCCAGCCATCCTGATTTCCTTCCACCATGGCCGAGTTACTGAATAGCCGGTCATTGGTCGAAAACTGGGAAACCCATTCCCCGCAGATGGAACCCGTTTTTGCAGGGGTTTGCTCCAGAATGTTAATAACACCTCCCATTGCATCCGAACCGTAAAACAAGCTGGCCGGACCTTTCAGGACTTCAATCCGGTCGGCTGAAAACTGGTCGATCTCGATGCCATGTTCATCACCCCATTGATTCCCTTCCTGCCGCACTCCTTCGTTCAGCGTGACGATACGGTTATATCCTAATCCGCGGATGACCGGTTTTGATATCTCTCCTCCCGTTGTGATTTCTGAAACGCCTGGTATTGAAGAGATAGAATTGATCAGGTTAGTGGATGGGACCGTCAATAATTGATCTTTATTGATTGGAGTGATGGAGAAGCTGCTGCGGTCGTTGTCGGATGACAAGGCATTTCCTGTTATCACAACTTCCTTTGCTTCGATTGCTGAAGGGGTTAGCTGAAAATCATGGGAATGCACTTTTGACATGTCCAGGGTGACAATTTCAGCTTTATAACCCAGGAAACTCACCTGTACCACCATGGATGAACCTGGAAGATTATGAAATTTAT
>CAIQUS010000132.1 GCA_903875045.1 uncultured Bacteroidales bacterium | reverse complement strand
GGGTTCATTCAGATTGGAAAATCAATCTGACCCGAACCTTTGTTCCAGAATTTTCATTCCGGTATTGTTTAGGGCAGAAATTTTTCTTAACCGGCGAGCCAGATGCCAAAATAAGTCCTTGGGGCACAGGGCAAAACACATGTCAAAGTTATCATCAGTTCTCAAGCCGACAAACGGTAAATCACAGCCAGGACAGGTCATGGTTGTCAGGCCAAGTTTCTCTTCATTTCAGACTGAATCAGCCGAAGAAGCTGAAGTCAATGAAGTTCCTGAACCGGTCGCAGAAGTTATCCCGGAACCGATTGTCGAAATCAAACCGGAGCCGATCGCAGAAGTGAAGCCGGAACCGGTAAAAGTTGTAAAGCCGGAATTAACCCTCCTGGAGAAGATTCTCAAAGTTGAAAATCTCCAACTCATCATCGAAAAAAGGGCAAAGTTGGTGCAAACCCGCTCTGAACTGGAGCGCTTCCAGATTTCATCCAACGATTTTAACTGCTCCATGCGGCTGAATGACTCAGACGGGAATGTTTTCACCACCAGCTTTACCCCTGGAGTTAAAAAGGTGATTGATTTTCTCAAGTCATCATTTGATGCAAGCATTTCAGAAGCTGAAGAGAAAATCAACTTCTGAATCTTCGGGAGTTCCACCCTGGGGGGCGGAACTCCCGTTTTTTATGATCGTAAAGGCAATTTATTTCCTAGTCGCGAGCCTGATTGGAATTTCAAATCACTGAAAAATTTTCACCCTGTCTCCTCTAAAAAAATAACTTTGTATAAAAATAGATAGATGAAAAAGAAACTTTTTGTTCTTGTCATCGAAGACAGCCAGGCTGATGCCGAACTAAATGCTGGTATGCTCCGGAAAGCTGGTTACGATATTTCCTTTAAACGTATTGAAACCGGGCAAGAAATGACAGACGCTCTCGAACAGACATCCTGGGATTTAATTCTTTCCGATTATTCCATGCCACTTTTCAGCGTCCAGGAGGCGCTCGACATCTATCATGCCCATGGCGCCGATATCCCGTTTATTGTCATATCAGGGGCGATCGGTGAGGAAAAAGCAGTGGAGCTCATCAAGGCCAGCGTGCGGGATTACGTGCTGAAAGGAAACATGGCCAGGTTTATCCTGATTGTTGAAAGGGCGCTCTATGATGCATCTGAAGCGCGGAACCGGATAAAATTAAATAAAGCCCTGGCGAAAAGCGAGGAAAAGTACAAGAGTTACATTGACAATGCCCCGGATGGTGTTTTTGTTGTGGATGAAACAGGACGATACGTTGAGGTGAACCTGGCAGCCTGCAGGATGACAGGCTATTCAATGGAAGAATTTTTAACAATGTCTATTCCGGATATTCTTGCCCAGGAATCGCTCAAAGATGGCCTGGCTCAGTTCGAAAAGGTGGTAAAAACGGGCTCATCCAAGGCAAATTTGACATTCCGGCATAAAAACGGGACAAAACGATGGTGGTCATTGGAAACCGTTCAACTTTCGGAAACCCGGTTCCTGGGATTTGCTAAAGACATTACTCAACGTATTAAACTGGAAGAATCCCTGCGAATTCACCAGACTGAACTGATCATGCACAATGAAGAACTCGTTGCAGCAAGGTCAACCGCACAGGATGCTGCTGAAAAATATACCGAACTCTACGATTTCGCCCCGTCAGGTTTTTTTTCACTCTCTGTTGAAGACGTTATCCGGGAATTAAATCATAGCGGTGCACGAATGCTTGGGATGGAACGTGCCAAACTAATCGGAAAACATTTTGGTCTCTACGTTTCCCATAATACGCGACCTGTCTTCAATACTTTCCTTGTGAATGTCTTTAAATACAAGACCCAAGAAATCTGCGAGGTAATGCTTGAAACAGATGGCAATCAGCCGAAATATTTGCATCTTGAAGGTATTGTTGCAGGAAACCGGAAACATTGTCTTATCAATGCTGTTGACATCACCGAACGTAAACTGGCGGAAGAAATGCTTAATGAATCCAGGGAGAGATACATGGCTGTGACAAAATCGGCAAATGATGCGATTATTTCTGCAAACAGTTCAGGATCAATAATTAACTGGAACAAAGGGGCGGAAAGAATATTCGGGTATACAGAGGAGGAAATTTGCGGTAAAAACCTGGGAAAAATCATGCCTTACCAATATGCAAAACAGCATGATACAAGTATTGAACGTATTATTCATGGTGGTGAACCTCACATAATAGGTAAAACAGTTGAACTGCTGGGATTGCATAAAAATGGCGCTGAGTTCCCTATCGAAATATCATTGGCATTATGGGAAACCGGATCCGGGAAATTTTTTACAGGTATTATTCGTGATATCACAATACGTAAAAAAATTGAGGAAGACATACGCCGTGCGAATAGTTTCCTGGACTCAGTCGTGGAGAATATTCCCAATATGCTATTCATCAAGGATGCAAACTCTTTACGGTTTGTAAGGTTCAACAGAGCCGGTGAAGATCTGCTTGGCATATCCAGGGAAAAACTCATCGGGAAGAATGATTACAATTTCTTCTCAAAAAAACAAGCTGACAATTTTACAGCTAAAGACCGTGAAGTTCTACTAAGCAGGAAGATGTTTGATGTCCCTGTGGAATCAATAAAGACTATCGATAAAGGGATACGGATCCTCCACACCAAAAAGGTCCCGATAATGAATAACCTGGGTGAACCTGAATTCCTGCTTGGCATCTCCGAGGATATCACTGAGCGCAAGGAAACAGAGGCTGAACTTCAGCTTCGGGGTGAAATCATCGAAAACATGTCGGAAGGTGTCATTTTATTTCGGGCCGATAATGGCGTAATTGTTTACGCAAATCCGAAATGCGAACATATGTTCAGATACAACCCGGGGGAACTTATAGGCCAACATGTCAGTATTCTGAATGCTCCAACTAAAAAAAGTCCTGAAGAAAAAGCCGCCGAAATTATCTGTCAACTTAAAAAAGGCAAAGTCTGGCAGGGTGAGGTACGAAACATCATGAAAGACGGAACCAGGTTCTGGAATCAGGCGACTATTTCGGCTTTCAAACATCCGCAACACGGAAATGTCTGGATTTCTATTCAGCATGATATCACTGAACGAAAACGTGCCGAAGAAGAATTAAGGAAAAGCGAGGAACGCTTCCGCCATGTCTCGTCTACCATATCCGACATTTCATACTCCTGCCTGTCAGATGAAGACGACAACTTTTCGATTGATTGGCTAACCGGTGCTGCCGAGCGGATTACGGGTTATTCACTTAACGAAATCAAAGCGAAAAAGTGTTGGGGTGCTTTGGTTGTGGAGGAAGACCGGGATCTCTTTAATAAACATATAACCAGCCTGGCTCCGGGTTCTTCCAGTACCTGTGAACTCCGCCTTCGGCACAAAAGCGGGAAGATTGTTTGGGTTGCCACTTATGCAGAATGCGTCAGGGATGAATACCCACCCGGGTATCTTTATCTATATGGAGGGTTGGTCAGCATCACTGAGCGAAAAATAACCGAGCTGATACTAAAGGAAAGTGAGGAAAAATACAAAACCATTCTGAACGCCTCTCCCGATGGTATTTTAGTGACAAATCTCAAAGGATTAATCACAGACGTTTCTGAAATTGGGATTGAATTATTGGGCGCTAATTCCAGGGATGAACTGGTAGGAAAAAATTTCCTGCGGTTCGTTCCGCGTGATGAGAAAAACACGATCAGGGAAATTGGTGAAAAAACCATGAATGAAGGGCTTGCGCAAAATATCGGATTGAAAATCAGAAAGATCAACAAATCAGTATTTGCCGGAGAAACAAGCGCTACATTGATACAGGGACCGGACGGCACACCCGTATCCTATATGATTATCCTCCGTGATATCTCGCACCGAAAAAAGATTGAGACGCTCCAGATCCATGCCGACCGGATGGCCAGCCTTGGAGAAATGGCCTCAGGCATTGCACATGAGATTAACCAGCCATTGAATATCATATCAATGGTGGTTGATAAGATTTTATTTGATTCTGCCAAAGTCGATAGGATAGATCTCGAATTTCTGACGAACAAGTCTGACAAAATTTTCGAAAACATTACCAGGATCAGGAACATCATTGATCATATCAGGGCATTTTCAAGAAACCACGATGACTATGTGCTCACAGCTTTCAGTCTTAATTCCAGTATTGAAAATGCTGTTTCAATGATTACCGAACAGTTCAAACACCTCGGAATCACCTTGAAACTTCAGCTCGAAAAAAAGATTCCTCAAATTGTCGGCAATACCTTTAAATTTGAACAGGTTATCCTGAATCTCCTGGTCAATGCCAAAGATGCGGTGATCGAAAGGAAAACCAAGGAGGATGGTTATAGTGAAATGGCCGTAGGAATTGCATCATACCTGGAGAATCAGTTTATCATGGTCGAAGTTACAGATAATGGCATTGGCATCAGCAAGGATGACATCAATAATATCCTGCTACCGTTTTACACCACAAAGGACGAAGGAAAAGGAACCGGCCTGGGATTATCAATCTGTTACCAGATTATTAAGGAAATGAACGGGAGCATTGAAATAACAAGTGACAAAATTTTTGGAACAAAAATCAAACTAGTGCTGGAGCTTCAAAAGAAAAAGTAAAATGGTAAAAACGGAAAAGATTAAAATCCTGATTGTTGATGATGAAAAGCAATTCACGGAGGAATTGAGTGGGTTTTTCCAGGGTTCTGATTATGAATCATTTGAAGCCAATACCGCGGAAGATGGGAAAAAAATGCTGAAGAGTCACGAAATTGACCTGCTTATCCTCGATGTCCGGTTACCCGGAGTGAATGGCCTTGATATTCTGAAAGAGGTGAAAATTCAGTACCCGGCTATGGAGGTCATAATCATTTCGGCTCATGGCGATATGGATACTGTGATAAAGGCCATGCGGCTCGGGGCATTTGATTATTTACGTAAGCCATTCAGGTACATCGACATACAGATTGCCATTGAGCGTACGCAGAAATACCTTCTGGTACAGCGCAGGCTGAAACAAATGGAAGAAAGGAACTCCCTGATCTCAAAAAACCTTGAAGAAAAAATCGACCGGCAGTTTATTGGTGTAAGCCCTCAGATTCTGGAGGTATTCGAACAGGCCACAGCCGCCGCTAATTACCCCGAAGCCAATGTGCTTATCACCGGCGAAAGTGGTACCGGAAAGGAGAATATTGCCAGGATCATACATTATTCGAGCATCAGAGAAGATCGTATTTTTGGCGCTGTCAATAGCAGTGCTATCACGGAAACCCTGCTGGAAAGTGAATTTTTCGGTCATAAAAAAGGTTCGTTTACGGGAGCTATCGCCGATAAAATGGGTTTCTTTGAAGTATGTAACGGAGGCACCCTTTTTCTGGATGAAATCGCCGATATGCCGTTGAACCTGCAGGCGAAAATTTTGCGGGCTTGTGAAGAAAAGGTGATCACCAGGGTTGGCGACACCACTCAGATCCGTACCGACTTTCGCATCATTTCAGCAACAAATCATGACCTCAAAAAAAGGATTGAAAAGAAAAAATTCAGGCTCGACCTTCTTCATAGGCTGAACACATTGCATATCCACATTCCGGCACTAAGAGAAAGGCCCGAAGACATCGAACCACTCTTGATCCATTTTGTTGATCTCTTTGCAACCAGATTCAATAAACCTGGCCTGCATGTTTCAAGGGAAGCATTTGAACTGCTCACTAATTATGACTTTCCGGGAAATGTCAGGGAATTGCGAAACCTGGCTGAAAGGGCCTCCATTCTGTGCAAAGGAAATGTCCTTGGAATCAATGATTTTCCTGTTGAATTGCAAAAAGCTTCAAGTGAAACAAAAGAGACTGAAATCGTCAATCTGAAAACAATTGAAATTAATATGATACGTAAGGTGCTCCAAAGCTGCAAATACAATCAACAGGCAGCAGCCGATGCTCTTGGGATTCACCGGGATGCGCTGAGCAGGAAAATGAAGAAGTACGATATCGGTGGAACAGGTAACATTGCAAAACAGGTATCCTCACAGTAACGTTTTATAAAGATACAATGGCAAGATTATCCTTTTCCCGCAACACTTTGGAGACTCGACTATTTTGTGTTCATTAACTTTAACGAAATATCATCCTTGAACATCTGAACAACGGTCGTTTTTATATCTTTATTCAATTTGGCCAGAATAGAATGAGCAGCGCCGAAAAAAGCAATTCCAATTTCTCCTTTGTTAAGTGATCTGTTTATTTGAGCTGCAATATAAAGATCCCTGTTATTCAACAGCTCCGGAGACATTTTTTGGTATTTCAGATAGGATTCCAATTGTTTTTCAGGAGTTTCTGCTTTTCCTATATCCGACAAAAGATAATATTCTTCAAGCAAAAACTCTTTATTTTCAGCGATCTCAAGTTTTGCACCCCGGGTAAGTAATCGCTCAATTATAGCAAAATTTTTACTTCCTTTTTCGGCCGCGTCTTTCACAATTTTTAATCCTATCTCACCCACTACCGGTAATCCGTCCTGGTAAATTTTGATCCTGTCAAAGGATTTTTTTTTAAGGAGCTTTAAAATTTCAACTTCTATTTCATCCCATGATTTATCAACTTGTTCAAGGTGATTCTGCCAACGCGAAACCCCATATTTCCCCTCTCCTTCTAACGATAATTGCGAGCCAAGTGACCCCAAATCAGCTTTATTATGAATGATTGGGATATATAATAATTTCTTCATATTTGGCAAAATTAGCAATAAAACAAAGTCTACGGTACGCATTTTCACGCAGTACACGCGATTTTATACGCGATTTTACTGTTAAAAGTTATTTTGATCTTCCACCGGCCTTCATGTAAAAATTCTCCGTACAACAAAAACCATATTTATTCTGTATACAATCAGATGGTTAGATGAGTAAAATTTCTCGTCTTTGATTTGCAGGCTATTTGTGGCACGCCCTTTGCAAAGCCTTTCTGCACAAGAGGTAAACCGTCCCTCATGTAAAGCACGGTTTTTACTAAATTAATATAGGAGATTAAAAAAATGGTAGAAAAGACTATCGGATCATCCAGCCTCGTAGAAGTTATTGACCGTATCCTTGACAAAGGTGTTGTGGTTGATGCATGGGTAAGAGTTTCATTGGTAGGTATCGAACTGCTTGCTATCGAAGCAAGAATCGTTGTAGCCTCTGTTGAAACATACCTGAAGTATGCAGAAGCCATCGGATTAACTGCAAAAGCCGCATAAGGCATATCGCAGTTCAGCAGTTATTCTTGCTAAAACATCCTTCCGGATTTGATATCTGAAAGCATGAGGTACCAAGAATTTCTCTTTTAATCAACCAATCCACCAATAAACCAATAAACCAATATGAGGTCTCAACCAGCATTAAACCTAGATGGTTTTTTCGACAATATAATAACCTCCTACGAATCGCGGATCCAAAAAATTCAAACCGCTTTCCAATCATCCGAAAATATTACTGAATCCTCCCATTTCCTGTTCGATAATGCCCATCATTCCCTCAATGACCTCAAAAAGGAAAGAGACATCGTAAACAGCAGGCTTTGCGAAGCCCTGGCAAAAAATGGTTCACTGCGTAAAAAAGATTATAACTCGATGATGTCGGGCATTCTTTGCGCACTCGATGAAAAGGAAAAAGAAGCCGAAAGCCAGTTTCTGAATTTTATTGAAGCCCAGAAAACGACTGCACAATCGCTTAAAAACAGCCTGCTGGGCATCAAAGATATTACCTCACAGGATAACTGCGAAAAAATTACCATCATCAAAGAGCAACTTTCCCGTATTTCCGAGCTTCAGGAAATGAGAAAGGAATCAGTCATGAAAACATTTTTGGATTTTCAGCAAATGCACAATAAAATGATGGCCTGTCTCGAAAACCTGCTTGAAAAGGGCGATCACATTCATATACAGGATATAAAAATGGTCAGAGAGCAATTATTCAATGAAATTAGTTCACTCAGGTAACGAAACATTAAAAAAACAGGAGATAAAAAAATGGAAACAAATACCGGGAAGAAAAATTTGATTAAAGAAGTACTTTCTTCATTCACAATATTTCTGCAAAAATTATTACATACCCTGAAAACTTGCTGTAAAAGTAAATCAGGGCCAGAAAAATTATAAGAAATCAACTAATTCAGATAACCAAATATTCATTTAAAAATAGGAGATAACAAAATGGGACTATCATCAGAAATGAAGAATTTGAGTGAAGATATACTTGCTTCATTCAAACAACGGATCAAAGAAAATGAAGAACTCGTGATCGAAGTGCAAAAAACTCTTGATGGATTCCAGAAGGATCATCAGGATATGGCAGCAGCCTTACGAGCATCACTTGCCAAGGGCGAAAAAAACAGGTTGAAGGAAGCTGATATTTTTATGAAAAAAACGGTCAAGGATCATAAGGATATGGCAGCAGCCTTAAGATCAGACCTTGCCACGGACGAAAAAAAGAGGATGAAGGAATTTGTTGCACTTATGAAAAGCATAAACGAGAAGATTTCAGAGATTTTCACATACACCGATGATTTGCTCGCAAAGAGCGAGGTCGAAAGGCTAAGGGATTTTGTTGCCCTGATGAAAAGCATAAATGAGGAAATTTCGGAGATTTTCACTTACACCCATAATTTGCTCGAAACAAGCGAAGCAGAAAGGCTTAAGGAATTTGCTATCCTTATAAAAAGCATAAACGAGGAGGTTTTGAGGATTTTCGCTTACACGCATGATATGATCAGAAAAGGTGAAGTAGAAAGGCTTAAGGAATTCAATGTAGTGATGACAGGTATACGCAATGATGTAAAAAACCTTAAAAAAGCCGTTGCCGAATTGATGGGTGATTTTGCACAAGACAGAGAAGGGGCATCAGCCGCATGGAAAAAGATGTCGGATATCCTTGCCCAATTAAGGAAAACAGCCGTTGCACCGCCTAAACAGGCACCAAAGAAAGAAGTGAAAAAGGAAGCTCCGGTTGCAGTTGAGCCAAAAGTTGAAGCCCCGGTTGAAGCAGTAATGGAAATTCCGGTTGCAGCAAAAGTTGAAGCCGTACCTGAAGTTTCCTTGACATTGGAGCAGAAAGTATTGAATTTTATCAACAAGCATCCCAAGGGAGTGAAAGTTTCGGAAATGGAAGAACCGCTCGTCGAAACCCGGATGAAACTTGGATTCATCTCCAAATCCTTACTTGATGAAGGGAAAGTTCAAAAAGTTGATAATGTTTACTACCCGCTAAAATAACATTCATGTACTGTGCGTAGTCGTAAAAACCTTTTTCTACGACTACGCAATTTTTAATCAAAATATTTTATCAGCCATGACAAAAGTAATCAAGTGTGCATTTTGCAAGGGAACGGGCAAGGATCCCTTTGAATTACTCTCAGCGATATCGGGCTGTCAGGTTTGCGAAGGAACAGGACAGGTTGAAGTGGAGGAACCGGCAATAGTTTGTGTTTTTTGTTCGGGTACAGGTAAAAACCCGCTGGGCGCCAGAGTGCCATGCATAGTATGCAGTGGGAAAGGAAGTAATTTTTGCGAGAGTACGACAATTTGTCACTTATGTAAGGGAACAGGAAAATGGAGCGATGGCTTGTCTTGTACCCGTTGCAAGGGCGTTGGCTTCAATTGATAATTTATATTGATGCTTTCTACTGCATTTATGTCATAAGATTTCCTGTTGGCGCAGAAATTGAAAAACTATTAATACCCCATGATAGCTGTATTTAAATCACACCAATAAAAATTCATCCAAAGGGGGAAATATAATGAAAAATGCAGGAAACAATATCAGGAAGAGTTTACTGAAAAGACAAGAAGCAATAGCAAGGCATATCGCCCGTAAAGAAACATTTCTGATTGCAAAGGAACAGATGATAAAAGATATTGAGCAAGCAAGGACTATCTGGAAAAACACATTGGATCAATTGCCCAAATCGGAGTTTACATTTTAAATAGAACCATAAAGGAGGAAATATGCAGAATAAAATATCGAACAATGAGACTAACGTCGTCCTTGAACCCCGGCAAATGTCCAATTTTGTTGAGTCAGATTATATTAAAGACATTACCAACCGCAGCCTTACCTATATAAAAGCAGGATTCCCTGTACATTTCAGGGGCCCGTCGGGAACCGGAAAAACAGCCTTAGCCATGCATTTGGCAAATAAAATCGGAAGACCAGTCGTAGTCATTCATGGCGATGCAGAGTATAAAACTTCCGATCTGGTGGGTAGTGAAGCGGGTTACAGATTCAGAAAATTAGACGACAAGTTTATCCATACTGTTCATAAACTTGAGGAGGACATGGAAAAGAAATGGGTAAACAACCGGTTGACCATCGCTGTTAAAAATGGGTTTACACTTATTTATGACGAATTTACCCGCTCGCGCGCCGAAGCAAATAACATCCTGTTACCCATCCTTCAGGAAAGAATGATGAGCACCTCGGCGGGAAAACAAGAGGATTATTATATGAAAGTTCATCCTGAATTCCGTGCCATCTTTACCTCAAATCCAGAGGAATATGCCGGTGTCAACCGTACCCAGGATGCCCTGCGCGACCGTATGGTAACACTGGATCTCGATCATTTCGACTATGAAACCGAGTTGCAGATTACCAAAGCAAAATCGGAGCTTTCATTGGAAGATGCTGAAAAAATTGTGAAGATTGTAAGAGGTTTGCGTGAATCGGGAAAGACTGAATTTGACCCGACCATCCGTGGTTCAATCATGATTGCAAAAACCCTGGCAACTTTAAATGCAACACCTTCTAAAAATAACGAAATGTTCAGATTGATCTGCCAAGACATTCTCACTTCCGAAACCAGCAGGGTTGGCTCAAAAACCAATCAGGAAAAGGTAAGGGTAATTGTTAATGAACTGATCGATCAAAATTGCTGATAAACTAAAATAATGGTTTAATCACTCAATACAAAAAAAACATTATGCCAAACGTTCCTCCAATTAAAGGATTCCACAGTGTAAAAACATCGGGCGCCGTTTGCAAAAGCGCTCTTCCTGAAAAGCAGGATTGCGATTTCATAAAACAATACATGCTTGAAAAGGAAAGAACAAGACTGCGCAATGAACAGTCAAGGATACTTATTCGGCTTGAGATCATTCAAAGTCGGCTGAAGGATATTCAGGAGTTTTTTGAAGAAAAAACCGGACAAGTCCTGAATCCTAAACAGAAAAAATTCAAGAAAAAGAATAGCGATGAGGAGAAAACAGAATTTAAAACTATGTTGATAGACTATTAAAAACAATGAGCTATGTCAGAACCTACCCATTCAATTAACGCGACCGGCCTGGCCGACATTCTCGAAAGAGTGCTCGATAAAGGGATTGTAATTGCAGGCGATATCAAGATACAAATAGCTGATATTGATTTATTGACCATAAAGATCAGACTGCTACTTTGTTCAGTTGATAAAGCCATGGAGATGGGCATTAACTGGTGGCAGGAAGATACCTACCTATCCACGAAAGCCAGGGAAAAAGAGCTCATGCAAAATCAGGAAACGCTGGAAGCCCGTTTGGAAAAGCTGGAAGCGATGAACAAATCAATATAACCCCACCCCCTGCCACTCCCCTGAGAGTTGAGGGGAGCAGGTAAGTGGCACATAGCAAACTCTAAACACCAAAACAAAATGGAAAAAGACAACAATAAGGACAAAAAGAACGAAGCCGATTTTGACCTTTTCGGACTTGGCGGTCTGTTCAAAGGCATCGAAAAACTGGTTGACCTTGCCGGGAAGCTCGATGAAAAAGGTGGTATCAGCAAAGAGGGTGAGATCAATTTTGATCACATCAAAAAAGGGATGAAAGGTGTTTACGGGTTCACCATCAACACGGCAGGCGGGGGTATTCCCAAAGTGGAGACGTTCGGAAACATCAAAAAAACACCCGAAGGGCCTAAAGTGGATGAAGAACGGGAGCCGATAACTGACATTTTCGATGAAAAGAATGAGATCGTTGTCATTGCCGAAATGCCGGGAATAGAGGAAACTGACCTTAAAATTGACTTGAAGGAAGATATCCTTGAAATTTCGGCGGCCAGCAAAAACAGAACATACCGAAAGGAATTGCTGCTGCCCGTAAAAGTCATTAAATCAAATTTACGTCACAAATTTACCAATGGCATCCTTGAGATCAGGATAAAAAAATAAAGTAATGGCACTCACGGGCTTGGAAAACAACGACCTTAAACTTATCATTTTCGGCGGAAAAGGCGGTGTTGGAAAAACCAGTTGTGCCATTGCCACAGCCCTGGCATTATCTGAAAAATTCAAAACACTTCTCATATCTACAGATCCGGCCCACTCCGTGTCGGATTGCCTCGAACAACAAATTGGTTTTAAAGTTACTAAGGTTGCCGGTACTGCCAACCTGTCGGCCATAGAAGTGGTTGCCGACGAGGCTCTTGCAGTGTTTATAAACGAACATGAGGCAGAACTGAAAAAGTTGCTCGATACCTCAACCAATCTTGACAATCAGGACATTGAAGAGATGCTTTCCCTTTCTATTCCCGGTATTGATGAGGTGATGAGTTTTAAAACCATCATTGATTTTATCGAAGAAGGCCAATTCGATAAATATGTAGTTGATACTGCGCCAACCGGTCACGCATTGCGGCTTATTTCTTCTCCCAAATTGCTGGATGAATGGATTAAGGTTGCTGCCCGAATGAGATGGAAATACCGTTACATGATCACCAGCTTTTCGGGGTCCTATCAGCCGGATACCGTGGATACATTTTTACTCGGACTAAAAAAAACGGTTAAAAGGATCGAAAGCATTTTACGCGATCAAACCCGGAGCGAATTTATTCCGGTATGCATCCCTGAAGCAATGGCGATCATGGAAACGGGCAGATTGCTTTCCGACCTTGGCAAATCTGAAATAATTCCCCGGCAAATCATTGTGAACAATGTGATGGCATCGGATGGATGCGATTTTTGTAAAAGAAGGACTGCTGGCCAATTGCCCTACCTTAAAGAGATCAGCGAGAGTTTCAGTAATTTAAATAAGGTTGAACTACCCATGTTTTCTGAAGAAATCAAGGGACTGGATGCATTGGACAAATTAAAGGCGTTTTTATTTAGTGAATAAGTAAATTAGCACATCAACCCATGACAAAAATCAAAGACGAAATAACCCTGCGTATAAAGGAAGCCCTGGTAAAAGACGTAGGTAGATCTCTTGCCAGGATCGACCCAAAAGATATGAAGTTGCTCGGACTCGAAAGTGGCGATGTGATCGTGATCGAGGGCAAACGTGCTACACCTGTTAAAATCATGCCATGCTATCCCGAGGACAGGGATAAAAGTATTATCCAGATTGACGGGATCACAAGGGAAAATGCCCAGGCAGGGATTGACGAAAAAGTTAAGGTCATAAAAACCACCTGCCGTCAGGCTGCAAAAATAAAACTCAAACCCGAAACTAAATCCGGTTCACTGAAGGCTGACGATGCCAAATACATTGGTTCGCTCATCAATGGCCTGCCGGTAACAAAAGGCGATAAGGTGAGAGCCAACCTGTTCGGATCGCGTTCGGTTGAATATACTGTAACCGGCACCAGTCCGGAAGGGGTAGTGCTGATACACCCCAACACTACGTTCCAACTTGAACTGGTGAAGCAGGACGGGGAGCGCAAAAGCAAGGTCTCTTACGAAGACATTGGTGGCCTCGGTAACCAGGTTCAACGTATCCGTGAGATGATTGAACTACCGCTGAAATATCCGGAGATTTTCGAACGCCTCGGGGTTCAGCCACCCAAGGGAGTTTTTCTGTATGGTCCCCCGGGAACAGGAAAAACGCTCATCGTCAGGGCTGTAGCTCATGAAACTTCTGCCTACTTCATCAATATTTCCGGTCCCGAGATTATGGGAAAGTTTTACGGGGAGAGTGAAGGGCGGATAAGGAAAATATTCGAAGAGGCTCAGCAACATGCACCGGCCATCATTTTTATCGATGAAATTGATGCCATAGCGCCCAAGAGGGAAGACATGGGAGGCGAAAAGCAGGTGGAGAAACGGGTTGTCGCGCAACTGCTGTCGTTGATGGATGGCCTCGAATCGAGGGGAAAGGTCATTGTAATCGGAGCCACGAATATTCCCAATTCCATTGATCCGGCGCTGAGAAGACCGGGGCGGTTCGACCGTGAAATCTCCATCTCTATTCCCGACAAAAAGGGACGGCTCGAAATTCTGCATATCCATACCAGGGGAATTCCCTTGTCGCTCGATGTGGATATGGAAAAACTGGCTGAAATTACCCACGGATTTGTGGGCGCCGATCTCGAAGCACTGGCTCGTGAAGCTGCTATGACTGCACTGCGGAAAATTCTCCCGCAAATCGATTTCGAGATGGCCGAAATCCCCTACGAACTTTTGATGTCGCTTGAAGTGACCATGGATAATTTCCTGGATGCCATGAAAGAGGTGGAACCCTCGGCCATCAGAGAAGTCTTTGTCGAAGTTCCCGATGTGAAATGGGATGATGTCGGCGGCCTTGACGAAATAAAAGAGGCCTTGATGGAAACCGTTGAATGGCCTCTGAAATATGCCGATCTGTTCAAAAAAGCCGACACCAAACCACCCAAGGGAATTATCCTTCACGGTAAACCGGGAACCGGGAAGACCTATCTGGCAAAGGCTTTGGCAAGTGAGAGCGGCGTTAATTTCATCTCGGTAAAAGGTCCGCAGATTCTAAGCCGTTACATCGGGGAATCGGAAAAAGGGGTCAGGGAGCTTTTCAGGATGGCAAAACAGGCCTCGCCGTGCATCCTGTTCCTAGATGAAATTGACAGTTTAACACCCAGGCGCAGCAGCGACAGCTCCGGTTCAGGAGTAATCGAACGGGTGATCGGCCAATTTCTGACTGAAATGGATGGCATTGAAGATCTGAAAGGGGTAATTGTCCTGGCTGCGACCAACAGGATCGATTTAATTGACCCTGCATTGTTAAGAAGCGGCCGGTTCGATCTGATATTCGAATTGCCGCTGCCCGATGCAAAAACCAGAGAAAAAATATTCTCCATCCATACCCAGAATAAACCCCTGGGTAAAAAAGTTAACCTCAACAAGCTGGCGCTTAAAACCGACACCCTGACAGGGTCCGATATCGAATTTATATGCCGGAAAGCAGCCATGCTGGCGATCCGCGAACTGATTGATAAAAACAAGGGAAAACAGACGGAGATAACCGGGGATATTGCTATTTTGGAATCTCATTTTGAAGAAGCAATACAACTGGTGTTGAAACAAAATTTATCGAAGAAGTAAACATGACCATCAAACCTTCCAGGTTTTTAAAACCTGGAAGGTTTGATCAACCACCTAATCAACCAAAAGTATGGCGCCAAAAGGAATATACATCTACGGGATTGTTCCGAATTTTTACGGAACAACGCTTTTTCAATCACTTGAAAATTCAGAAGTCTATGCCATCACCTTTCAGAACATATCGGCCATTGTTTCAGACAGGGATAGCACCCACCTCGATTATTTGGACAGGGAATCACTGGGATATATGCTGGTTCATCATCAGGAAGTAATTGAAGAACTCATGAAAAAAGGATTTAACATGATCCTCCCCATGCGGCTCGGAACGATTGTAAGTTCTAAAGATGAGGTTATCAAAATTCTTACATGCGGCCATGATTTAATTATTGATATCCTGAAGAGAATTGAATACCTCACAGAAATCGACCTTGCCATAACCTGGCATGATTTTCCGGGGATTCTTAAAGAAATTTCCACACATGAAGATATCATTGCCCTGAAGGATGAAATTTTGAAACATGCTGGCAACATTACAAAAGTTGATCAGGTGAAAGTGGGAATGATGATGAAAGATAAAATAGAAACAAAAAACAAAGATATTGAATTGAAAATTCTGGATTCATTGTCAGCTTTTGGCCTCGATATAAAAATGCATGAGGTAATGAACGACGAGATGGTTGTCAATGCGGCATTTCTTATTCACAGAAATAAAAGAGAAAAATTTGAGCTTACAATTGACCAACTTGACGAGGAATACAAGAATACCCTGAATTTTAAATTGGTAGGACCGTTGCCCTGTTATAGCTTTTATACCATAGAAGTTAAGAAGCTGAATCCTGAAAAAGTGGAACAGGCCAAAAAAGAACTTGGCATCAAAGAAAAGACTACCGAAAATGAGATAAAAAAGGCCTACCTGGAAAAAGCCAAATTGTTTCATCCCGACAATTGTCAGGAGAATGGTGCTATAGAAAATTTCAACATGATCCTGAATGCCTATCGTTTACTGCTTGATTATGCATCAGCAGTAAGGCAATTGTCGAAAGAAGAATATATTTCACTTGTGAAAGAGACAGTGATGGAAAATTTAATTCTGGTAAAAATAAAGGAATAATATGCAGCGCGACGGAAAATACATTTATTGCATCATTGCCTCGGATTACGACATCAATTTAGGTCCCATTGGTGTAGGAGGGCGGGGCGACCTGGTATCGACCATTGGTTTCGACGGTTTGTGCATGGTGGTAAGCGACCATCCGCTAAGCCGGTTCGTGGTCAATCCCGAAAATATGCTGGCACACCAGAAGGTGATCGAAAAGGTAATGAAGGAATTCAGGAGCATCCTTCCCATCAGGTTTGGCACCATCGCGGCAACTCCTGATGAAATAAGGAACCTGCTCAACCGGCGGTACAGCGAGTTTATGGAACTACTGAAGCAGTTCGAAAACAAGGTGGAGCTCAATGTGAGGGGAACCTGGAAAAACATGGGAATGATTTACAAAGAGATCGACAGGGAGCATGTTGAACTGCAAAAACTCAGGGCCGAAATCGAAAAGATGGATGATCAGGCAAAAAAAAATCTGAAAATTGCTGAAGCCGGAAAATTGGTCGAACTTGCTTTGTTTGAAAAAAAAACGGAAGAGACAGACAAGATTATCGATTCTTTTCACAGATCGGTGTTCGAATTTAAACACAATAAAAAGAACAGCGATGCCATGTTTATGAATACAGCCTTTTTGGTGAACAGCGGCCGCGAGGTGGAATTCGATAATATCATGGCCGACATTGGCCTTAAATACCAGGACCGGTGCGACTTTGTTTACACTGCCCCCTTGCCGATTTTTAATTTTATCGATTTGAAAATATTTCCTGAAAAGTGGGAATTGTGATGGAATCATCGTTATCGGCGTTCAAAAGGTCAAGCGATTTATAAAAATATATCTAAAGGCAAATTATGGAAAATGGAGTTGAAATTCTAAAAGAAGGAAAGTACATTTATGGGATCATCAGACATTCCGGTCCACTAGATTATGGTCCCATCGGAATAGGAAAACGCGCCGACCAGGTTTATGGAATCAATTTCAATGGGATCACTGCCATCGTAAGTAATTCGCCCATTATAATATATGAAGCCCGCAGGGTAAACATGATCGCCCACGAAAAAGTACTGGAAGATGTGATGAAGCAATTTACGGTTCTGCCCGTCCGGTTTTCAACCATCTCCGAACATAACGATGACTCGGGC
>CAIQUS010000131.1 GCA_903875045.1 uncultured Bacteroidales bacterium | reverse complement strand
GAACCACCTTTTCGATTGTATTTTACAGCATTGTTGATTAAATTAATCAATACCTGCCGTAAGCGATGATGGTCGGCTTTGACAAAAAGCCGGTTCTGATCCGCATTGATCAATTCAAGTGTTATGTGCATTGCAGAGGCCAATGGATGAACAGTGTCAATTGTTTCCGTGATGATTCTGCCTACCGCTACAGGAACAAATGAAAGGGGAACCCGGCCCGCTTCGATGCCCGAAATGTCTAAAACCTCGTTGATCAGATTGAGCAGATGCCTGCCACTGTTCAGGAGATGATTTACCCCTTTTTTAAGTTTTGGATTAAGTTCACCCATCTCCATTAACTGAGCAAACCCAAGTATCGAATTCATCGGGGTGCGCAGTTCGTGGCTCATGCGCGCGAGGAATTCGCTTTTGGCAAGGTTGGCTTTTTCAGCTTCACTTCTGGCTTTCCTGATCTCATCTTCAGCCCGCTTGCGTTCGGTGATCTCTTCAAAGATGTAAAATCGTCCAAAATACTCATCATTCTCGCCTCTGATCTGGGTAGTGAACCGACGAATGGTGCGGTTTCCGGTAAAGGGAATTTCATCTTCAACCACAATCCGGTTTTCTTTATCCTGCAAAGGTTTGCACGATTCGGCAAAAGCCGGTATGTCGGCAAGCACAGGCAGGCAATACGGAATAATGTCGTTGTTTTTTAGTTCACCGCGTCGCAATTGATCCTCGAGATGCCGGATTTCCCAAATCTGGCAGAAACGTTGATTAAAATATAGAATGGCATCAGTGCGGTTATCAACCACCAAAAAACCTAATGGCGATGAATTTGACATCAGTTCCAAAAGTGTTTTATTCCATTTTAACACATCTGCCGCTTTGTTTCGTTCGGTCAAATCCATGTTTGTGCCGGTTATCCGGATTGGTTTTCCGGTTGCATCGCGGGTTATATATCCGCGCGAAAGTACCGGTACGTAATGTCCATCCTTATGCATCAACCGGAATTCTGCTTCGTAGCCGTCATTGTTACCTGAAAGGGCATTGTTGAGGATTTCAAAAACGTGTCTGGTATCATCATAATGTGTAAAATTTCTCCACAAACTCCTGTTGGAAGGGATCTCATCGGGTGCATAACCAATTTGCTGCCACCATTTTGTCGAATAGAAAAGATTGTCAGTCTCCAAATTCCAATCCCAGGGAGCATCGTTTGAGCCTTTTATAATCAGTTCCAATTGCTCCTGGCTTTCGCGCAATGCAGCCTCAGCCTGAATGCGGTTTTTGATCTCCTTTATAAGATTTTCGTTGGTTTCAGAAAGTTGGGATGTCCTTTCTGTTATTTTCTGTTCAAGATCGATGTTGAGGTCTTTGATCTCCTTTTCGAAATTTTTTCGCTCCGTAATGTCTTCCTCAACTGCAAGATAATGAGTCAAATTTCCCCCGCTGTCAATGATGGGAGAAATAGAAGCCGCCGACCAGAAAAGCTCGCCGTTTTTCTTTTTGTTATGGAACTCGCCACGCCACTCCTTCCCCGATTTAAGGGTTTCCCAAAGGATTCGGTATTCTTCCTTTGGCTTTTCCCCCGAATTGAGAATGCGTGGATTCTTGCCGACCAACTCTTCCAGGGTGTAACCGGTTAATTCGGTGGCTTTGGGATTTGTGTATTCAAAATTCCCATCAAGGTCGGTAATGCAAACCATTACAGGGCTTTGCTCGACGGCTTGCGAAAGTTTTTTCAAAGCTGTTTCATTTGCTTTTCGCTCAGAAATGTCGAAGCAATGACCGATATATCCGACGAATTCCCCTTTGCTG
>CAIQUS010000130.1 GCA_903875045.1 uncultured Bacteroidales bacterium | reverse complement strand
TGATTGTAGAATAATCGGTTGTGGAGTCTATCCATAAACCCCGAAGGGGTGAGATATCAAATATGATGTACCCCATTTACCAAATTTTCAACCCCGAAACTTGAGTTATTAATGAACAATCTGTTTATGAGGCTGGAGTTCAAACCTGACAGTTTTATCCCAGACGTGAGCTGCTTTCTTAATGTTCTCCAGGTAGAAAGCCCTCAGCATGACCCAAATCCAAAGCTGACAATAGGTAAAATACATGATCAGGACGAGACCGAAATTCTTCCAGTTGTCCTCATGGTCAAAAGAAATTGCCAGCATGATTTCCACCATAAACAGTCCGATGGCGATTATCCATACAGCAGAGTAAGGCCCCGGTAACGAAATGTGGACGACGTTGAACAGACTTAATATGAACAGTATATCTGAAATAACAACTGCTACAAAAAACACATAATAAACCGCCAGGGTGTAAAGAAGGTCAAAACGCAGCCTTTTATTCTTGAAATTAGGAATTTCTTTCAGGAATTTTGCAAGAACATAATTGTTGCCCCTGACCCAGCGAACCCTTTGTTTTATCCAGACACTCCACTTTTCCGGTTCCTGCTCGTAGGTAATGGCGTATGGAAGGAACTTGATCTTATACCCCAATTCATAGATCCGGATGCTCAATTCAGCATCCTCTGTAAGCGCTTCTTCGTCCCATCCATTCAACTCATCGATCAGCCACTTCCACATGACGAAATTTGTTCCTGGTAATGTGGCAATCTTATGCAATTGCCAGCGCCCTGCCTGCAGCATTGACTGGAAACTCAATGTCTCGATATTGATAAAGCGGGTCAACAGGTTCCTGTTTTTATTTACCGTTCGGAATTTACCGATCACGCCACCAAGTTCCTTGTCAGAAACCAGGGAGGCCACGAGGTAATACAACGCCTTTGAGTCCGGAGTGTTATCTGCATCATAAACGGCAATGACTTCAGAATCTACCTGCTGTATTCCAAGGTTCAATGCCCTGGATTTCCCTTTTCCCCCCATCCCTTCCGGAATGTTAAACAAAACGACCCGGCTGTCTTTCCTTGCATAACGCTCTATGATCTCTTTTGTCTGATCTTTTGAACCATCATTGATGACCATTATCTTCAGCTTACCTTCAGGGTATTCCAGTTTTAACATGGCCTCTATGGTATTCCCGATAACCACCGCTTCGTTGTGGGCAGGTATCAGGATCGTACAGGTGGGAAGTTCAAAATGCATCTGATCCACCTTCTGTTTTTCCTTCATTGACCGGATGAAATTAATATAGCCGAAAAGACTGAAAATAAATTGATACCCGATCATAAACCAGATGAGGATCACGGAGACCAGAAAAATAGTTTCAAGTATGAACATGTTATTGGGGTATTATTGAAGGTTTAAAGTACACTATGAATTGTAGCGTTTCCTGATGTGTTTCAATGCAATAAAAAAGGAAAACAACAGAAGCGAAGCCACTATCCCATATATAGAGATAGCGCTCATTGACCAGATGCTTGCCATATTGATCCCATAACTGTAACTACTGCCAGTTACAATTTCAACATCGTGTTTCCCCGAAGGCAGCATGATTGTATAGCAGTCATTACCTTTTAAAATTTCCACAGGATAAATTTGGTGATCCACCCTGACAATGGCAGGTTTATAATTCAGTGAAGCAATTGCTCTCTCTTCACTTTCGTATTTGAACAGAATCGTTTGCAGAAAACATTCAACTTTCAGCAAATTTCCTGAAAAAGAAAGCAGTTGGGGATGAACATTGTAATGTGAAAAACCCGGTATTTCGTTTAAGTCAGTTATAATCGTGTGATCTCCGGCCGGAACCAAAAAGTGATTATCGCGGTGACCAAAAGCATCCGTCCCGTCGATATGGATGACTTTAATGGTTTTTGGCAAATGCAGAGCAAATGATCTGGGGGATGAAACCTGGAAACCATTCTCCAGATATTTATATTGAACCATACCGGAACTGGCGTATGAAAAATACGGGATGTCCTGCGAGTTACAACTTGATTCACTGTAAATAGAAACACGCTGAGCCCAAACAGATGCAGCTTTGATCAACTGATAACTTTCCAGTCCGGTCTGGATTAAAGTTGGAAAAGGAGTGACCTGGTCTTTGTCCCTGAACTTTAATATGTTCAAATCCACCATCAGGTCTGAAGGATCAGACAATTTACCGGCATAGATTTTTCCCATTTCAATGTAGCGATCAGGATCTGTTGACCATTTATTCAACGGGTCTTCGGGTTGAAGATGAAATTTGTATTTCTTCCGGAGTTCAATTATTTTATCAGAATTCACACCCGAATACTCAATCAGTTCCGGAGAAAGATAGGTGTCGTAAAACGTGACCACCATGTCAAAATCGCCCCGTGTTTTCGCGAAACTGCTTATTTTTGAAAGAAATGCCTGATGCAATTCCGTGATTTTGTCCACCCGGAATGCGGTGACCTGTTCCCTGGCCTTTTGGTTTGACTTCCAATAAAAGGAGGAAGAAGGATTGAAAATATCTTTCAAATTATATCCATAAATAAGCTGAAACTGATCAACTGCAGAAGGATGCATCGGGGTGAACAATTGAGGTTCGTTAAGCCCCTGACCGGCATCAAAACACAGTTCAGCAATATTTACTCCATCAAACTCAAATTTTTTGAGCAACCCGAGGTATTCCGCCATGGCAGCATTAAAGCAATTTTTATCTGTCAGCGCAACCGGGTATCTCCACGAAGCCTTCAGTTCTTCGTCTTTATGAATATCCTGCCCCAGGTAATTTTTCTCCCTCCACTCCGGGTGATTGTCCCAGAATTTTTTGCTGACCTGTGGGGGTTCAATCCATGCGTACACCAGTATTCCATTTGAATGTGCCAATTTTATCAGGCGTGCATAATCATAGGTATAGTTTTGATACTGATGCCATCCGGCCACGTGTATTCTTCGAATTCCCTGTTTTACCCATTGTTGAACTAATTCTTCTAAATTGGAATTATTCCTGAACCCGGGATCAAAATAAAACTCAAGGTTCTGGTTTTTAATAATGGGGCGTAAATTGAGATATCGTTGAACATATTCCATGAAAAATGGGTAATAACTGTATCCTTTGGATGTAAGCGGATCAAAGGCTGAATTGAGATAAATGATCTTGCCATCCTGAAAATCTCTTCCGATTGCTACCGGCAAACCGCTTGTAGCATCTTCACAAAAAATTTCATCATCAGTGTTATAATCCAGAACATTAACCAATTGGTTCTTTTGCCAGGTAATGGATTCCTTTGGGAAATACTTGTCCCGGATATAATGCAAATTCATTTTGGAGTCTGAAAAGGTTATTCCGAATTCATTGACCAAGCCATTCCGGCAATCTGTGACAAGGTTTCCGCCTTCCTCTACAAATTTGCGGACTTGCATCTTCGAGTCCTTCGATAAAAGATCCGCACTGGTGAATGGAACAACCAAAAGGTTACAATTTTTCAGATTCATATTTTCATTCAGAAACAAAGTATCCACTAACATATTCAGATTCCGGAAAACTGATACAAAGGAGGATTGGTCAAACCAGGCCATGCCGGCAGCATCCGGATTCCAAACTACTTTTATTCTTGCTGGTTGCCAGTCAGTATCCTCAAACAAGGAACGATATACTGATTTTGATTTGTTGACTACCTTGTCTTTGAACGAAACCTCTTTTATTTTGTAATCAACCGCCTGTGCAAAGTACAATTCTCCCGGTCGGAGGTTGATTTTTTTTGTCACATCAACGTTGATTCTGGTTTTTGAAAAACTCTTCCTGATTATTTTGTTGTTCTGGCCGGTGAATTGCTCATAGAGATATGAATTTGCCGGATTGATGGTGTAGGTTTGTGAACCGGTCAAAATCACAAAATCACGGATTTTCACCCAGTTGTTTTCTTTCCTGAGATCTAAGAAAGAATACCCCTGGGCAGTGATGCCATCCACCAATGTCTTCAATAATTCGATGTCAAGAAAAGGATGAAAGAAGCAGCCCGCTATGCCATCGCGAACCTGATATATCGCTTTTGCATTGCTTATCAGTTTTTCTACCGCTGCCCTTGAATCCCGGATATCGGGCTTAAGTGGCACATATCCAAGATTTTCAGGGAATATTTTCTGTCCGTATAAATCCCTGTTTATCAAATAGGGAAAATACTGCCCATAATCGAAATTGTCAATCGACATGCGCTGTTCAACAGAGGTGCTGAAATACTTTGAAATCACATTGAAAAATGTTGTCGATCCCATATAATGAGGGGTTTCCCAGGCAACAGGATAAAGCCCGCACTTCACCAATTCATTTAACCCTGTTTCGATCTTTTTTGCATATTCTTCGGGGTTTTCATCACGAAGCGGCTTTGAATTGGCAGCGTCCCAAAATTCTGCATCATTGGCTGAAACACCAGTATTTTGATGAGTAGAGCCATGCATTACGACAGAACCTCCATGCGAGACCATGTATTCCAGGGCATCAACCACTTCAGGCCGGTCAGAAAGGTTTACCTGTTCATTCTTCTGAGGGTTGACATAAATGGGTATTACAGCTACCAGGAAGGGTATTCCCCGGTCAGAAAGGAAATCAGCCACCTGCCTGAGCTTATCAGGGTCATAAAGCGGGGTGACATCTTCTATTCTGAGAATGGCCGTATGTGATTCAGGATGAAGTTCATTAAGAATATCGTGCAACTTGTCGGCAAAGAGAAGGTAACGGTCAGTAACCTTTGCACCCAGGAATGGGATATCGGCTATGTACCACAGGTTACCTGATCTTAACATATAAGGGGTTTGCTTATTCGTCTTTGATGAAAATGCAACTGCAAGGGTTTTAACTTCCTTTAATTTATTTATTTGAATGACATTAATCTCACTTCTCCCTTTTGTGTAGGAACAGGTATTTGTTTTAACGGAATCAAACTCGGAGTTTTCAAGGTAACTGACGATGTTGAATCCATACTTATTCTGATTTTCAGCAGTTTTAAGCAATTCCGCCATGCCGGTGTTTAGCCAGACGACCGGGATGGAAGAGCTCAGAATATCCCGGACCAGAACGCCGGTTGGATGATTTTCCGGTGAAAGACCCACATAGAAAAGAACGTTGAATTTGTTTATTTCATCAGCTTTGTAAGAGCTTATACTCTCGAAAGTAATCTGAGTGTTGAAGTGCCCGAGCAGTTGAGCAAGATCCCTTGTAACACCGCTTGCCTCACTTTTGAGATCAGTCTTGCTCTCTGAAATAATGAGGACCTTTTTCAACGGGTAATTCTGAGCAACTAAAACCGGACTAAGCAGTAATAACGCTAAGTGAATAATAACAATCCTTTTCATAAGACACTTCTATTAAGTAACCCAAATAAAATAAGTGATTATTGAGGGATGAACTCTTCTACTACTTCATCGGTAAAGCCAAAAAAGTTCTTAAGAATTTTTATGGTTCTCTGAGCCGACAGTCCATCCCCATAAGGATTAGTTGCATTTGCCATTCTATCATATTCTATTTTGTGATCAATAAGCTGAACAGCAGTGGTGAATATTTTTTCTTCATCAAGTCCCACCAGTTTTGCAGTTCCATAATCAACGGCATCAGGTCTTTCGGTTACAGAACGAAGGACAAGAACTGGTATCCCGAACCTGGGCCCCTCCTCCTGAACACCGCCTGAATCGGTGAGGATAAGGTAAGATTTTGACATGAGGTTCACAAAATCAAGATAGTCGACAGGTTCGATCAGTGTTACATTGGGTTGATCATTCAGAATCGGGAACACGACATCCCGTACGATCGGGTTTAAATGAACAGGGAAAATGAAATCGATCAATGGGTATTTCATCGCCAGGCGTTTTATTGCATTACAGGCCCCGATCATTGGCAGACCCCAGTTTTCCCGACGGTGCATGGTGACCAGGACGATCTTTCTTCCTCTATCTGCAATGGAGTTAAGGACAGGTTCCGAAAAACTGTGATGGTTATTCACGGTGTAATCAAGTGCATCAATCACTGTATTGCCAGTGACGAATATTGTCTTAGGATCAACATTTTCCTTAAGGAGAGCCATTTTTGCCGTTTGAGTGGGGGCAAAATGCAAATCGGTAATACAACCAGTGATTCGCCTGTTGATCTCTTCCGGGAATGGATTTGCTTTGTCACTGGTTCTTAAACCGGCTTCAATGTGTCCTACCGGAATTTTATTGTAAAATGCAGCGAGACTGCCGATACAGGTAGTGGTAGTATCTCCCTGAACCAACACCATGTCCGGTTTTTCTGAGATAAAAATTTCATCCAGCCCTGCGATAATCTTTGCTGTTATACCTGCCAGTGTTTGCCTGGGAGCCATGATATCCAGGTCAAAGGATGGCGTGATCCTGAAAACCTCCAGCACCTGATCAAGCATTTGCCTGTGCTGCGCCGTTGCTATGGTAATCACGTCAAAGCAATCTTCATGCTTTTTCAGTTCAAGGATAATGGGAGCCATTTTGATTGTATCAGGTCTGGTGCCAATTACAACCACGATTTTCTTTTTTGCCATCTTAGTGTTTTTTCTTTTTGATGCCTAAAGTGTAGCTGAGTTTACAGGTAACATAAAATGGATTACCCGGAATACTTAATTCCAGTGGTTTTACAACATTCAGTGGAATATCATAATGTGGAGAAACGGTTAATGAAAACGATTGGACTGTAAGTGTGACCGGAAGTTGAAGGCCTATACAAAGGGGCATGAAATCATAGGAATCTATTGAGGTTGTCGTATCAATTTCACCATTGTATATTAAGGTTTGAGAAAATTTAGTTCCCATAATACCAACAATTGTCGGGGAGATTGCCAAAGATGCTTTTTCCCGGTAAAACACATTGATATATTTAGACAACGACAACTCCTCATACCAGCTCGACATGCCACCGCCAAAACTAAACCCCAGGTAATTACTGATCGAGAATATTTTGAGATTTAACCCAATCCCGAGGTTTAGCGCATTGAAAAGCACTTGATTACTTTCCAGCCTGTTATATAAGTAATCATAACCTGGAGTAATCGTTAATTTAGGATGCAAGCGCAGTTTGAACGACACCCCAAGGTCGGTCAAGGTTATAAGGCCCTGGGTTTTCCCCATCCCATAACTGTACACACTGAAAGTCAGCCCTGATTTATGATTATAAATTATGGATGGGTTCAAACCTATTTGTTGTATCCCATAATTCCTGCCTGAATAAATGGCATTTGACATAAAATCAATTGAGACAACCAATGTGTCTTTTCTTTTTGAAGGGGTACTGTCATTTGAAGAAGTTGCAGCATTCAAATGATTTTCCTCAAAAAAGGAGAAACACACCAGGAAGAAACTTATTAATACGCTTTTAGATCGCATGAAATATTCTATTGAAAAACCCAAAACAAAGGTATACCCGCCAAACCCGTTTGCTGTTATGAAATTTGCTAAATGATGTATAAGATTTTATGAGGCAGGGAAAGTAGTAAGTGCGACATTGGGGAACGCGGTGCCATTCATCACCTGTACACCGAAGGTATTGAGGTTATTCGTGATTGTTCAGGACCTGCTGAAGAAGTTATTATCAATTTTCTGAATGGTAAGGTTACTGACGGTGGTCAAACCTGTGAGCAACATGCAGTATGTGACTCACTAGTTCACTGACCTTTACCTGATAATCCGCCCTGCCTAAGATAGTGCTGATGGTGGTAGTTGTTTTCACGGATCATTTTCTTTGCGCATTGCGGACACGAATATTCGCGGCAAGGGACACCCTTTTGATGCGGAATTTTCGTGTTACACTGCAGGCAAATACAAAAACCAGGTTCCTCTTCATGCTTTTGATGTTCAACAATATCGGGTTTATTTGATAATGTTTTTATTTTAAACGATTTACAAAACGAACAGGATGGTATGGCCTCAGAGTTGATCAGAAGCTTGTGACATGCTTCACAACGATACCAGTACTCGTCCGTATGATAATCTCCACCCCCGATAAAAATGGCTTTGCCATCTACAAAAGCCTCGGCAATTGTCCGGCGGGCTTTTTCATAGATTCTCGTCAGGGTTGGACGCGAAACAGCCATCTCCCGGGCTGCCTGTAATTGGGTCATGCCCATATAATCCAGCAACCGGATCGCCTCATATTCTTCAAAAAAAAGAATAACGGGTTCCAGGTCAGAGATTGGAATTCCAAAAGGCTTGAATCCTTCCATCTGAGGTGGCTGATTTACATTACGTTTTCTTTTTGGTCGTGGCATAATGTGTTAAAACTACCAAACATATGAACATACGTTCAGATAAATTATTACTTTTGTCCGATATATTGCAAAAGTAAATGAAATACGCCAATAAAATTCCGAGTTTGACCTCATCTGCCCAAACTCTTCAAAAATCTCAAAAACAGCTGATTGCTATACTGGAGTTAATGCAGCCAATGGATTTAAAAAGCCGGTTCCCATTTTACGACAACTCACCGCGTGAGCCGAATTCTGTCGGGAAAAAGTCGAACTCAGCCGGTAGAAAAAAAACAATAAATCCTTATATGAAAAACAGGTTCTTCCAAATCCTTAACATAATCACCTTCCTTCTGTGCAGCACCCTGACATATGGTCAAAATTCGCTGACAGGAATTGTAAAGGATAAGGAGACCGGAGAGTTGCTTCCAGGTGCAACGGTTTTTATTCCGGATCTCAAAGCTGGCACTTCCACTGATAAAGACGGTATATATAAATTTCAAAATCTTCCGGGTTCCACCATGGTGGTGCAGGTGAGTTTCATCGGGTATAAGGCTGAAATTGTCACCCTGGACATGTCAAAGGTGCGTTCCCATGATTTTCAGCTGACCCCTTCTGCAATTGAAGCAAAGGAAGTTGTGATAACCGGAAATGCCTTGTCGTCAGACAACGACCGCAGCAGTTTTTCCATCACCCCTATCAATAAAGATCAATTATTGACAGTCCCTTCCACCAACCTGATCAATGCAATCTCAGCAATACCAGGCGTTTCTGAAATCACAACGGGAGGAGAGATTTCAAAACCTGTCATCCGCGGATTAGGTTATAACCGTATCGTCACGCTAAACGAAGGAGTCAGGCAGGAAGGGAATCAATGGGGTGATGAACATGGCATTGAGATTGACCAGTTCTCGGCCGACAGGATTGAAGTACTGAAAGGTCCGGCCAGCTTGTTTTACGGTTCGGATGCGATGGGAGGGGTTATCAATATTCTGGAGCAAACCCCTGCAAAGATGGGTTCCATCGACGGGGAATGGGTTTCTCAATTTTCGACCAATGACCGGCTATTCAGTAATTCAGCGATGGTGCAAGGAAATCAGGATGGCTGGATCTGGAGGGCAAGAGGAACGTATAAAACAGCAAGTTCTTATCGTACACCCACCGAATGGGTTTATAATTCGGGTTTCAATGAGAAAAATCTATCCCTGATGGCAGGGGTGATAAAAAAGTGGGGCTACTCCCATCTGCATTTCAGTTCTTTCAATGCTAAAATCGGGATGGTAGACGGAACGCGTGATTCGGCAACAAATCGGTTCATAGATTACCAGGGAAATATTGTTTCTGAAGAAATGGCTAAAAGCCGTTCGATAAATGTTCCTTTTCAAGAGGTCAGTCACAATAAAATATCATCGGTAACAAACCTGCTGATCAAGGACAACCAGTTAAAAATCAGTCTTGGCTACCAGTGGAACAACAGGAAAGAATTCGGAGAATCACCAGTTACTCCCGGATTGTTTTTCCATCTGGATACCTGGACCTATGATGTCCGCTATACACGGCTCATTGGGAAATCCCTTGAACTCGTCGGAGGGATTTCGGGTATGACCCAGATCAATCGAAATCATGGCACAGAGTACCTGATACCTGATTATGACCTCCAGGACTTCGGAGGGTTTGTTTATGCAAAAAAAACCTGGGAAAGATTTACATTAAACCTCGGATTACGATACGATTACAGACAGGTGAAAGGATATCCACTGTTCCTGGATACCCTGGGCCTTCCTACTCCTTCAGGGGACACCATTTTTCAGTCATTCAACAGGAATTTCTCGGCTTTTACCGGATCAACAGGGATGACCTTCAGGCTGAACAAAGCAATCAATTTCAAATTCAATGTCGGAAGGGGATTTCGCGCTCCGAACATCTCTGAACTCAGCGCCAATGGCCTTCACGAAGGCACATTCAGGTATGAGATGGGAAACCCGGCGCTGAATCCGGAGACCAGTCTGCAGGTTGACGGTGAAATCTCCTGGGATAATAAATTTCTGAAAATGGCATTTAACGGGTTTTATAACTTTATCGACAACTTCATCTATTACAGGAATATAAATGCAGAGCAAAAGGAGGTGAATGGAGTGTGGTATCCTGTATACCGGTATGTGCAGGGTAATTCACTGCTGAAAGGTTTTGAGTTTGAATTTGATATTCATCCTGTTGATGCCCTTCATTTCGATAATAACATCGATTATGTGTGGGGTGATAACCTTTCGACTGGTGTCGCGCTACCATTTATTCCGGCTCTCCACCTGACCGACCAGATAAAATGGACTTTTAAAACAAGAAAAACCAGTGCTTTAAAAAATCCATACATTCAACTTGAAATGGAGACCCATTTTTACCAGGGCAGGGTAGATGTTTTTGAAACCGTTACCCCGGGATATGTTTTGCTTAACTGCAGTGTTGGGTCGAAACTAAAGGTACAAAAACAGCTATGGACATGGTATGTGAGTGGTACAAATCTACTGGACACCAAATATTTCGATCATCTTAGCAGAATGAAAGAAGTGGGTGTTTATAACATGGGCCGTCGGATTACATTCGGTGTGGTAATTCCCTTTGGAATTTATAACAGGGATAAGGATTAATCCGTTTGATCCATTATTAATTTTTACCCTTTGGGAAAAGTTCATCCGCCGGTTTTGCCTTCTCCGTTTCCATTTCCAATAGCGTTGTGGCAGATTTAATCCGGTCAAAAGTCGTAAACCCGCATGATGAAAAAGAATAGTAGGTTTATAAAGTCAATTTGTCAGAAGTAAAGGGGAGGGTTGTGTCCATTTTATTGAGGCAGGTGTTTTTATAAAGAATCTATATGAAAAATGAAAACTATTTCCCGGCAAAACTTCTACTTTTCGGTGAGTATTCGATTTTACTGGGATCATCGGCGCTGAGCATGCCTTTCAATCACTTTGGCGCTTCGCTGAAGTTTATCCCAACCGATCATTTACCATCACAGGCGGTTGAAAGTAATCATCAATTTAAAAAAATGGGGGAATATTTTGATGCCAATTCACTGGTATTTACTCAATTTCTTCATCTTGATAAACTAAGAACAGACATCCGCAACGGACTTTACCTGGCATCGACTATTCCGGAGCGATATGGTATGGGAAGTTCCGGAGCGCTTTGTGCAGCCGTGTATGATGATTACAACATCGCACCTTATCTTTCGTCGGCCAATGTTGATTCGGTTAATCTTGGTTCACTCCGCACTTCGCTGATTCAGATGGAATCCTTTTTTCATGGAAAGAGTTCCGGGTTTGATCCACTCGTTTCCTTGCTGAATACCCCCCTGCTGATCAACACTGATGGGATGATAACGCCTGCTGGTGTTGATGGCTGGCCCATGTTTGAAAATCGAATGGACATTTTATTGGTTGATTCGGGAAAGCCTTGCAGCACCGGGCCGCTTGTTGCCAATTTTTTACAAATATTTGCCCCGGATGGAATTATTACATCACAGGGAATAGAAATGGTTAACCTTGTAAACACTGTCATTGAAAATTTGTTTACCAATGACGTTGAAACATTATGGGAAAAAATCAGTCAGCTTTCAAGGTTTCAGTTGATGAACCTGCCCCACCTTATTCCGGATGAATTCAGACCTTTGTGGGATGAAGGACTGAAATCAGGATTGTTTACCCTGAAACTTTGCGGTTCCGGGGGTGGGGGATTCCTGTTATGCTTTACTCGGGAAAAAGATGTGGCAATCAACTATTTCAAGGATCACAATACAAATGTTTTGAATGTTATGCCAAAACCTTCCAGGTTTTAAAAACCTGGAAGGTTTGGAATAGCAAAATGTGTTAAAAGATTAATTTGTTTTGATCAGCTTGATCGTTCGGTTATATTCACCGGATACAATTTTGACAAAGTAGAGCCCGGCAGTGAGTTCAGCGATGGAGAGTTCATACTTCCGTTCTCCCGCCAGATCTCTGGCCATCACCTTCTCTCCATGCATGCCATAAATGGCAACCTTCACAATTCCACCTACCATACCACCTGTTTGTTCCAGTGTGAACTTTCCGGTGGTGGGGTTAGGATAGAGATTGAAAGCGGTTTGTTGCGTCATCACCGGCAGTTCGTCTTCTCCGGTAATAACTGAGACCATTGAAGTTGGTTGTTGTCCGCAGTAGGGGCCATTCGGGGCGATCTTGCCAAGCATGTAGCCTCCCGGTTCAACCAGGGTTCCCGGCAGATAGATGATGTTCTGCCCGGCGATCATGGTTACCTGTGCCTCGGGGTTCACAATGAACGAATTCCCGCCACCCGCCACCGTGATGGTTTGTGTGGCATCGTAACAGATAATTTCGCCGGGGGTGACTGTACCGTTGACCGTAATGACCGGACAAACCTCGGGAACGATGATGTTCACAATATTGGAGGTTGCCGGACTTCCTGTTGTACAAGGCACCGATGTAGTTGAAAGCACACAGGTCATTGCGGTGGTTGGGGTGTATGGATAAAACCCATAGGTTGAATTTGTTGCTCCCGGTATCATAAGATTGTTGATCTTCCATTGATAGGTTGGGTTTGTCCCTCCGTTGGTTGGAACAGCTGTTAAAGTGACATAAGTGCCGAGACAAACAGTACTGGCATCGGCTGTAATTGCCACACTTACCTGCAATGATGGATAAACTGTTACTGTTACACTATGCGTATTGGTGCAACCGGTCGCAGTGATGGTTTCCACAAGGGTATACACGGCGGTTACCAGCGGAGCGACCGTTGGGTTGGCCTCTGTTGAGGTCATGAATACCGGCAGGGAAGTCCAGCTGTAAGTGTTTCCAGGTA
>CAIQUS010000129.1 GCA_903875045.1 uncultured Bacteroidales bacterium | reverse complement strand
GCCAGTTCAAGTCTTTCAACGGTGCTGAGTCTTTTGCAATCCTGCGATCGATTATTGACACTGCGATTAAAAATAATCTGAATCCTTTGCATTCTCTCTCCCAAATTAATGCCCTACATTTGTAGGGGGTGAATAGTTACCAGTAATTAAGTCGGATAAATTCACTGAAGCACAGGCAATCAGGCTATCGGCGGCTCCATAATAGATAAAAAGGGTGTTTCCGAATAAAGCGGTTCCTGTCGGGAAACATACATTGTTCACCTCTCCGATTAACTCCCATTCGTATTCAGGGGAGAATAAGGCATAAGGAAGGCGGGCAATTTCCAGCGAAGGATCATTCAAATCCAATAATGCGGCACATGCAGAATAGACCCGCCCTTTGGAAGTTTCCTGCACCCCATGATAGATCAGGAGCCACCCTTGTTCTGTTTCAATCGGTGGACAGCCGCCACCGATATAACTCGATTCATGTGCATGAACAGGATCCATTACGATATCATCCTGCATGTTGAGAAAATATTTTTTCCAGAATTCCTTGGTGATTTCTTTCAAGCTCTTTACAGAAGCTATTTGAATACCGGGTCTGATCCTGTGAAGAAATACAAGGTTTCCGTTGATTTTCCGGGGAAAGAAAATGACATTTTTATCCCACAGCATCATTTTTTTTTCAGGATCACTTTCCTGATAATAGAATTTATGGTTGTGATAATAATTTTCATTCACTTTACCCGACGATTCCGCCATGTATACAAATTCAGCATAGGTAATGGGAGGGACGATCAATCCAAATTTTTTAAATTGCTTTAAATTCTTTGAAGTAGCCAGGGCACCACGTGCATTTGTTCCGTCATACCCGGTGTAGGTCATGTAAAACAGGTCATCAATTTTTACCATCCTGGCATCTTCAACGCCATGAGATTCGTATTCGAATTCAGGAACCATGAAGGGCTTTTCCCAGCGTTCAACAACGGTCAATGGCCCGTCGAGCCTGCAATATCCGATGCTTGAATAATTACCCTGTCGTACGGCTCTGTAAAAAACATGAACGCTGTCGCCTTCGCGGATGATAGCGGGATTCAGTACGCCTTCATTTTCAAATTCCAGATTGGTAGATGTTAACAATACACCTGATTTTTTAACCTCTATCATACAGATTTTCTTTTTATTATTTTAAAAATCGGTTTTATTTTCAACAATGGCGGCATGGTGTCGCCTAACAAAAATCCCCATGGTTTCAGTGGTTCTATATGGTCGAAAATGAGTTTTATTATGGCAAGAAGCGGGATGGACAAAAACATGCCCGGGATGCCCCAAAGTGCATTCCCTGCAATGACCACGATGATGGAAAACAGGGCATTGATTTTTACTTTTGATGCGACTATTTTTGGTACAAGGTAGTTATTGTCAACCAGTTGTATGAAATAGTAGGCAGCCAATACATATATAGCGTACCAGGCCGACGATTTAGTGACTACTGCAATCATCATGGGCAATGCCACTGCCACCAGACCTCCGATGTACGGAATGAGGTTAAGCAATGCACCAAGAATTCCAAGCAGGATCGCATATTCAATTCCTATGAGATATAAAGCCGTGGCATCGAGTGTTGCAACAATGGCCGCTTCAATCACAAGTCCGATCAGATACCGCTGCACAACCGTTTTTGTTTGGGTAACTATTTCGCTCACCTGGCTTTGATGGTTTTCGGCAAAGAGTTTATGAATAAAATCAAGCAGGAGGGGTTGGTAGAATAACATCATAAAGACATACAATGGAATGAGAAACAACACAACCAACCCGCTGCCAACAGTAACCAGGGTTTGACCGATGGCTGCGCCACTGGTGTTGATGAGTTCACCTTTGGTTTTTGCCAGCCATGCATCGATCTTGTGCGGGTTTATGTCAAAATATCCTGAAGCCCAATCAGTGGTTTGGTTTAATATGATCGTAAACTTGTCGACCAATATTGGCCAGGTTTCACTAAACCGGCTGACCTGAGAAAAGACAAAAGCGCCAAATGCACCAATGACCAGGATCGTGAGGGCTAACGTAATCACAATAGCGATGACCCTGTTCATCCTCATTCCTACGAAGAATGTCACGACAGGCTGTAGTAAAATGGCAATAATGATGGCGAAAATGATTGGAACAACAATGCCCTGGGCGATGTACAACATCGCCAGCAAGGCAAATAAGCCGATCAGAAAGATGGTTGCCTTCGCGTAAAACGGTATTTCAATTTCTTTATGTGTCACGGCTGGGTTGTTCAGAGAATCTGTTGTTCCGACAGGTTAAAAAACTCTTCTGCCTTGTATAACTCTGAAAATCACGGCAATAATGGCAATAACCAGAAGGACGTGAATGATGGCACCTGCACTATAGGCAAAAAATCCGACTGCCCAACCAATGATCAGGATTAGCGCGATGATGTAAAGAAGACTTCCCATGACTGTTTTTTTTATTGTTTCCCGCTTCCTGCGGGCGAGGGGTGTAAATAATTACATGAACAAAGGTAAATCCCGCTGTTCCCTGAACCGTTATATAATTTTGGGAAAATTTTACATGATTCACACATTACGGAAACCAGAAAAAAATATCTCCCGCAGATCTTACAACAGAATATTATATTCAAAACGGGATAAAATAGTGCATTTTTAAAAAATTCCAATTTCCAAATCCCAAGCTCCAAATCCCAGAGGGAAACTAAAGATTGTTAGTATATAAACCAGGGATAATAAACCAGGAGGTGGTCCCCATAGCCAGGAGGCCATAAGTCAGAATGATATACCGCTTTTGCATGAAGGTGACTATTCGTGAAGAAATTTAGTGCAGATATCTTCCAGTTTGTCTTTTGTTAAAGGTTTGATAATGTAGTCTGAAACAGCCTGGTAGTCTTTTGATTTATCCTTGTCATCAGAGTAGTCGGAGGTTGTGAGCATGATAATGATTGCTATGCTTTGGTTGTCTTTGTCAAGTTGCGCGTATTCATCCAGGAACTCCCATCCGGTCATACCTGGCATGTTTATGTCTAAAAAAATAAGATCCGGCTGGATGTCATGATGATCTTTCCTTAATCTTAAATACGTCAATGCCTCTTCACCTGTCGTTTTTGTGATCACCGTGTTGGCCGGATTGTTTTTTTTGATCTCCCTTTCATGAAAGAAATTGTCATCAATGTCATCGTCGATCAGCATGATGCACCTGTGTTTTTGGTTCATATAGTTAAATTAGGTATTGTGAAATAAAAGGTTGATCCCTGACCTGAAAGTGATTCACACCAGATCCTACCCTGGTGTAATTGCACGATTTTTTTACAATTGGCAAGCCCGATCCCCATTCCCTCATATTTTTCCTCATTGGCGTTTAACCGTTTGAAAATATTGAATACCTGATCAAGGTAGGCAGGAGCAATGCCGATTCCATTGTCACTCACCGAAAACTCCCATTTGTTATCGGTGAATTTTGAATGGATATAAATCCTGGGCTGTTTGCCTTTTGGCTGAAATTTGATTGCATTCATAATGAGATGGCTGAACAATTCCTGAAGTTCATCTTCGTAAACATTCAGTATTGGCATTCCGGCAATTTCGATAAAGGTGTTTGAAGTTGTAATTAATGTGTCAAGATTCGAAATGACTTTGTTAATTAATACGTTACAGTCAACCAGTGAGAGCCTGGCATTCTTTCCCAGCCTTGAAAAGGCTAGAATAGATTTGATGAGGATACTCATTCGTTGCGTAGCAGCATTTACTGAATGAAGGTACTTGATGGCTCTATCGTCCAAAAGTGGCAGGTAATCCTCTTCAAACACCTGCATGTAATTGGAAACAGTTCGAAGTGGCTCCTGAAGATCATGGGACGCGATATATGCAAACTGCTCAAGTTCTTTGTTCTTTATTTCCAGTTCTATTTGTCTTTTTTGTGTGGCCTCCTTGATTTTTCTTTCGGCTAGCAATGCAATGGCATTTCGTTCTTTTTCTGCCTTCTGAAGAAAAAACTCTTCAAAAAGAAGCCCGATGCGACCAAATTCGGCAGGCGATTTTTTTAATAAGTCAATCGACCGGATTCCAGGATTTTTCAGGATTTGAGTTACAAGGTTCAACGGATTGTTTATAACTCTTCGTGCAATATAGTTGGAAGCAAGTAGTGCTGCAAAGACAAAAACGAGCAGGACAATCATGATGTTCTGCATTACTTTGAAATTGAGTGACAATATCCGGGTAAACTCAATCCGGGAAACAATGTTGCCATCATCCCCTTTCAGGTTTACCCCGGTAAGCAAGATGTTGTCAGCCAGATTGATGGCCGAATCTGAAGGAGCTATCAAATCAACTGTTGAACCGCTGATGGTGGCCAGGTTGTTTAAAAATTCCTTGTCCCATTTCCTCATCACAAATATGTACCCTGATGGCTCAGTTTTATTATGTTCAGGGTCATTGGAGGGATGAACGGATGCAGCGCTTACTTCCAGTAATCCGGAGGCAGTTGCTAAAAAAAAATGGGAGAACCTTGTTTGCTTCAATCTGACCACTGCTATTTGGGGGATCATCACCTCTAGTGCAAATTCATTGTGTGACCCACTGTGAACCTTTTCGAATCGTGTGTTATATAATACATAGTGAAAATGAAAGGTGGAAAAGGTTATATTCTTAAGATACCAGCTGGTGTCGTTTTTATGCAGGGCTTTAACAAAATCATCCCAGTAAGTATAGTCATAAACCGTTTGGGTTATTTGTTTTGATGTTAATGCCAGAAGCGATTCAACCTCATGATTGATTTGTACAGCTGATGTGTCGATGATTTCTTTTTCCAGTTTATACTTGTAAAATGCCAGCGTCATAAACAGGACCAGAAAGATGATCCCGAAAATGATCGTCCATGCCTTCATTTTGCCATAAACCGTATTGAACTTTAGCATGTACTGAGAGTATTGATAGAACCGGTAAAACGTTATGGCAAAGCTTTACTGCATCTTTGCCTTTAGGTGAAAAATATTTATCTCTTTGCGTCCTTTGCTTTTTGTTTCGCTGCCTTTTTTTCTGCAGATTCTTTCTTCTTTTTTTCGTCTGCTTTTTTATCTGCAGCCTCCTGCTTCTTTTCTTCTGCGGCTTCTGCCTGCCTTCTGAAATAACCTCTCAAAAGAAAATTCTCCTTGGCAGCATTCATGTTTTCATCGAGGCCTTTGCTGCTTCTTTTTATATTTATCATGGTCTGACTCAGATTATTGGCAATGGTTGTGTCCTGAATCAGCCTGCCCAGTGTTCCGTTTCCGCTGTTCACTTTGAACATGATCTCAGCCAATTGTTGCGAAATGATTTCGGCATTTTCTGCGGTTACCTGCAAACTTGCCATGATGGCATCAATTTCAACCGGTTCGGATGACGCAAGTTGGTGCCCTGCTTTTGCAACAAGGGCATTTGTACTCCCCTGGGTAATGACCAGAAGCCTGTCGCCGATCAGCCCTTCGGAACCAATGGCAACTTCACAGTCGGATTTAATAAACTGTTTAACATCCTTCTTAATCAGCATCGCTACCTTTACCGTTGAATCATTGATGATGGTGATTTTATCCACCGTCCCCACATTTATTCCTGCGAAGCGTATATTGTTGCCAACCTGCAATCCACTGACATTGGAAAATGTGGAGGTGAGTTCATACACCGGGTTGAACAGGTTTTTTTGTTTACCGATGATGAAAATGGCCAGGATAAAGAGCGCCAACCCTCCGGCTACAAAGAGACCTAAGCGTATTTTGAATTTTTGGGAGTGAGTTTCCATGGAATGAGGATTAATGATTTGGGATTTACGATTTACGATTTACGATTTACGATTTGGGATTTACGGATAGTTGACGTTAATCGAAGAATGATTTAATAAATGTGTCGGTTGAGTTTTGAAAGTCGGTTAAGGTACCTTCCATATATGCTTCGCCATCTTTTAGCATGACGATTCGGTTTGCGGTGTTACGGGCGCATTTAATGTCGTGGGTGATGATGACAGACGACGTTTTGTATTTTTTCTGCACTTCATTGATAAGTAAACTTATTTCATCGGAGGTGATGGGGTCAAGCCCGGTTGTTGGCTCATCGTAGAGCATGATCATCGGATCGACCACAATGGTGCGTGCCAGGCTTATTCTTTTTCGCATGCCACCCGATAGTTGTGATGGCATTTTGTGCAAGGCATCAGCCAAACCGATGTTTTCTAAAACCTCATTTATTTTTTCTTTAATTTCCAGTTCTGACAAGTTCTTTTTCATCCTTCTCAGTGGGAATTCCAGGTTTTGTTTTACGGTCATAGAATCATACAATGCGCCGCTTTGAAAAAGAAATCCGATTTTCTGTCTCATGTTACCCAACTCAGTTCTGTTCAAAGTGTTTATGTCCTGATTAAATACGATGATTTTTCCGCCATCAGATTTTAACAATCCGACAATACACTTTATCAACACAGATTTTCCGGAGCCGGACTTACCAAGAACCACAAGGTTTTCACCATTCATCAGTTTCAAGGAAATATCTTTAAGCACTTCCTGTTTGCCAAATGATTTCTTCAGATGATGAATCTCGATAACCGGATCGCCGGTTACCGGTGATGACAAGGTGCTGGGCGTATTTTCGTTTTGAATGGGTCTCATTTTTTTTGCATAAGCTTCAAAGCAACATATCCGTGATTTGTACGGCAATCATATCAACAATAATCACCAAAAGAGACGCGAGTACCACAGCGGAATTGGCTGCCACGCCTACACTTTCCGTCCCACGACCTGCATTGTATCCCTTGTAACAGCCTACCAGACCGATGACTGCCCCGAAGAAAAACGATTTTATAACAGCCGGGAAAAGGTCCATGAAATGAACGTGTGCAAACGCCTGTGAGAAAAACAATGCGAAACTTACATCTCCTTTGATGTTGGCACCGACCCAGCATCCCAGGATCCCAAGTGCATCAGCATATAAAATAAGCAAGGGTATCATAAGGGTTGCCGCCAGCACCCGTGTAACGACCAGGAAGCGCATGGGATTGGTGGAGGATACCTCCATGGCATCTATTTGTTCGGTCACCTTCATTGAGCCTAACTCAGCTCCCATGCCGGAACCGATTTTTCCGGCGCAAATCAGGGCGGTAATCACCGGCCCCATTTCCCTGATCAGCGAAATCGCCACCATGCCGGGCAGCATGGTCACTGCGCCAAAATCAACAAGTACCGGACGTGATTGAATGGTGAGTACCAAACCCATGATGGCCCCGGTGACCGATACAAGCGGCAATGATTTGTACCCTACCTGAAAACACTGGCGAAAAAATTCTTTAAACTCAAAATCACGCGAAAATATTTCCCGGATGATCTGGAGAATGAATAAAAAGACATCGGCAATTTCTGTTAAAAAGTTGCCGGCTTTTTCCGTTTTTGCAATAGTTTTTTCGCTGAGCTTCACCGATTGTGACGTTGCAAAGCCTTTAACCTTTATGACAGGATGGTATTTTTTCATTTTTACATGACTTGACCTTGTGCAAATTTATAGGCATCCACCTGCGAAACTGTTACATAACTTTTTGAATATGTTACATGATTCACACATTAAATACAGGAGTCATTTCATCCCGGATGGCGCTTAAAGTGAAATGTGTGAATGATGTAACACTTACCCGAAATTGTGTAACACATCAGCCTTTAAAGCGATGCAATTTTGCACCGTGATCATTGGGTCACAATAAAATTTGAATAATGGAGACTAAAAGAAAAATCATTGCCCTGTTAATTATCCTGTTTGCCGGATTGTCCATGGCAACACAAAAATCGTCCGCACAGGGCGTAACAGTGGGCTTTCAGGTGTTTTATGATGAATTAAGTCCTTATGGAACCTGGATCGACAGTCCCGATTACGGATACGTCTGGATTCCCGATGTAGCTCCCGGGTTTACACCATATTCAACTAATGGCTACTGGGTCTTTACTGATCAGGGCTGGACCTGGGTGTCGGATTATTCCTGGGGATGGGCACCATTTCATTATGGCCGGTGGTATATGGATGAAAGATACGGGGCTATATGGGTTCCTGATGATGAATGGGGTCCGGGATGGGTTACCTGGAGACGATCGGAAGGTTTTTACGGGTGGGCGCCCATCGGACCGGGTGTAAGCCTCAGCATTGCTTACGGGAACGGCTACCAGATACCCAATAATCAGTGGACATTTGTGAAAAACGGGGATTTTGGAAGAACCAACATCAGCAAGTATTATATCAATAGCACCTATAATGTCACCATCATCCACAACTCCACGATAATCAATAATTCCCGGATTGACAGATCACGGAATGTCATTTACAATGCAGGACCAGAAAGACCTGAAGTGGAAAGACGGTCAGGTAAAAAAATCACGCCCATTATGGTCACAGAAAGCAGCAGACCAGCCCAGAAGGTGACCAATACCCGGCTCCAGATATACAAACCGAATGTGGGAAAAGCCAATTCTACACAAAGAAAACCTGCACCGGCGAAAGTTGGACGGTTGGAAAATATAAAAACATCCGGTCAAAGAAAGGGCGAAGCACCAGGTCAAAAGGCAAATCAGCAGAACAGGCAGCAACCACAACAGCGTGCTCCACAACAGGAGAGACAACAGTCACCCCAACAGCAGCGTGCTCCCCAACAGGAGAAACTGAAGCCACAGCAACAGCAGCGTGCTCCCCAACAGGAAAAGCAGAAACCACAGCAACAGCAGCGTGCTCCCCGGCAGGAGAAACAGCAGCCACAGCAACAACAACGTCCTCCACAGCAGGAAAAACAGCAGCCGCAGCAACAGCAGCGTGCTCCCCAACAGGAAAAGCAGAAACCACAGCAACAACAACGTTCTCCCAAACAGGAGAAGAAAGTGCCTCAACAGCCAAAACCGCCCAGAGTGTCCGGCGAATAGAAGATTAGATGTTTTAAATATTAAACCACTTTTAACAATTATAAAAAATCAGTATTATGAAAAAGTTCTATCAACACTTATCGAGGTTCATGATGGTCATTTTGGTGGCCACACTACCTTTCGCATCAATGGCTCAGGAAGGGCCTAAGGAGAGCAAAGTCAGGGTAAATGCCATGCCCTGTTATAATTATTGGTCAGTTGGGGTTTTTGGCGGCCTCACACAGTTTAACGGAGATTTGTCTAAAAATTCATGGGTAAACCTTTGGTCAAATGATATTGGCTATAATGTTGGTGTGGCTGTGACCAAACAATTTTCCAGGGTAATCGGTATCCGCGCACGATTTGCTTATGCGCATCTCCACAGCAGTATCGAAAATAAATGGGTTTGGGATTATCAGGATGGGAATGGTGTGCCAAAACAGATTTCAGAGAGCTTCCGCACTTCCCTGTTTGAATCAGACCTGCAACTTACGGTAAACTGGACAAACTGGATTCTTGGGTACAAACCTGAAAGGCTCTTTTCCTCTTATGTATTTGGTGGTGTTGGCATGGATCACGCCAGTGGTATTAAACTTGATGCGAATGGAGCGGAGATAGCTTACGTTGGCAAAAAGTCTGATAATCTGAATGTTGGAAACACAAGTGGTCTTGGGGGTGATAACCTTCAATTCAAAGTGTCTGCCGGACTTGGATTTGAATTTAACCTGAGCAAACATTTCTCGGTTCCTGTTGAATTTTCCTGGAGATGGCAAAATTCAGACTATCTGGATATGACCCGCGGAGGGGCACAAAAAGTCACCAGCGACATGTATGCTTCAGGCACCGTTGGCGTGACTTACAAATTCGGGTATTCATGTCCCAAAGTAATTGTCGAACCTGCTGTAGTAGTTCCATCTGCCGCATTGATCGTTCCCGATCCTGCTTTCAGGTTTTATGTCATTGCACCACGAAACATTCCGGCGGAACGTAAGGTAAGGGAACTTTTCCCGCTTCGCAACTACGTGTTTTTCGATTTAGGTTCCAAAGAGATCCCTGAGCGTTATGTACTGTTATCCAAGGACCAGGTGAAAGACTTTAAGGAGGACCAGGTAGAACTATTTACCCCAAAGAACCTCTCGGGACGGTCGGATCGTCAAATGGTTGTTTATTATAATGTTATAAATATTCTTGGTGATCGTATGGGCAAAAATCCAACGGCCACAGTGATGTTGACCGGAGCTTCCATGGAAGGATCTGACGACGGAAAGGCGATGGCAGAGACGATCAAGCGGTACCTTGTGAGCATTTTTGGCATTGAAGCGACACGGATTACCACCGAAGGCAGGGTTAAACCCAGAATCCCATCGGAGCAGCCGGGTGGCACAAAAGAACTTGACCTGCTTCGTGAAGGCGACCGCAGAGTCTCTGTATGGAGTACTTCGCCAGCCTTACTGATGGAATTTCAGACCGATCCGGAAGCTCCGCTGAAGCCGGTAGAACTCATCACGGTGCAAAAGGCACCCCTCGACAGCTATGTCTATTTTAATGTAGAAGGTGCGAACAAAGCATTTACCTCCTGGTCGCTTGAAATTATGGACACCAGAGGGACCGTACAGACTTATGGACCGTTTACCCAGGAAAAGATCATCATACAGGGCAGGACTATTTTAGGTGCTCAGCCCGAAGGAAATTACAAGATGACCATGACAGGACAGTCAAGGAATGGTAAAATAATTAAAAGAGATACTACGGTAAATTTGGTTCTTTGGACTCCGCCAGTAAACGAGGAAGTGATGCGGTTCAGCGTCATTTTCGAATTCAATGAATCGAAGACTTCGGCAATATATGAGAAGTATCTCACAGATATGGTACTTCCGAAAATCCCTGCCGGGTCAACAGTCGTAATCCATGGTTATACCGACATCATTGGTGACGAAGTTTATAATCAAACATTATCACTGGCCAGGGCCAATGATGTGAAGACCATTATTGAAAATGGTTTAGCGAAGGCTGGCAAAGGCAACGTGAAATTTGAAGTGTATGGATTTGGTGAGGATGAGAACCTGTCGCCATTTGCAAACAAATTTCCGGAGGAACGCTTTTATAACCGGACGGTGATCATTGACGTGATGCCCAAAAAGTAAAAAGCACGCTTGGTGTGAATTTTAATCCCCGGGAAACCGGGGATTTTTTTTTCATATATACTCAAATTTCTTAGCAGCGCCATGGTCAACTTCATCAAGGCCTGCGGTTTTTCGCCCGCTGCATAAATGACTTCTGATTTTCCTGTGCCATGATCGTTCTCCTTTCCCGCAGTCAGGAAAAATTGTTGCTTAACGTAAATTGTCACTGGAAGGAAAATGTTGGTTGAAGTGTTTCTGACATGTGTGAATCATGTAACTTATCGTCTAAATTGTGTAACACATCAGGTGACCAGGGTAGCGACCTTTGTCATGTTGTGAAAATACCTTCACAATATAATATGAAATAACATGAAAACACAACTACTGAAAGCATTGGTAGTGGTTATAATGCTCTTATTGCCAACCCTGAATTTCGGGCAGGCGCCTCCGCTGGGAACTGCCGCGAATTTCGTTCTGTTTACCAGTGTCGGAGCAGTTACCAATTCAGGTATTCCTTACCTGACAAATCTCACGGGCAATGTTGGTTCCAACAGTGCGCCCACCATCACCGGTTTTGGAAATATTGATGGACAAATGCACTACGTAAGCGATCCCGTTAGTCTGCAATGTGCTGTTGATTTACAGCTTGCGTATAGTTTTCTGCAAGCGGCCATACCCGATTCCACCATTGGGATTGTTATCGGAAACGGCGATACACTTAAAGCAGGCACATATATGATGCCGGGTGTCGCATCCCTGAACCTGAACCTTACCCTGAATGGGGAAGGTAACTCTAACAGTGTATTTATTTTTAAAACAACACTGGCTTTTAGTACCAGTGCCAATGCGAAAGTCCGTTTGATAAACGGAGCCAAGGCATGCAATGTATTCTGGTGTATAGGCGGGGCTGTTAACTTGGGTACCGGTACCACCATGAAAGGAACTATCATTTCAGGTGGTGCAATTTCTTTAGGCGTCGGAGATACGCTGGAAGGCCGGGCACTTTCCGTTTCCGGAGCTATTCTCACCAGCCAGGTGCGGGGATATATCCCGGGCGGTTGTGGCAGCCCTGTCCTGAACGGACCTGCAGCTCCTCCACTTGCTTCTGCAGCAGGTTATGCAGTGTTTTCTTCTATCGGCAGTGTGACCGATGATGGTACCAGCCATATCAACGGTGATGTTGGAACAAACAGCGGTTCCACAACAGGTTACAATCCTTTATTTGTAACCGGAATGATCCATCCCAGTCCTGATCCGTCCACTGCAGCTTGTGCAGCCGACCTGACTATTGCATATAATTATCTCAATTTACTGGCATACGACATTAACCTGTTGTTTCCAGCCCAGTTTGGACACAACCTTGTTCTTACACCTCATACATACCTGCTTGATGCTGCTACGTTACTGACCGATACTGTTTACCTTAATGCGCTTGGCAATGCCAATGCCGTATTTATCATCCAGATAAACGGCGCCCTTTCTACGACCGCACACTCAAAGGTTGCTTTAATGAACGGGGCACAGGCGAAAAATGTTTACTGGAAGGTAAACGGCGCCGTGAACATCATGGACTTTTCGGTTTTTAAAGGAACGATTGTTGCCACAGGTGCGATCACCTTTGGAACAGGCGCTTCGCTCGAAGGCAGGGCATTGACTATCAATGGTGCAATCACGACTACCGGCCTCACTGCAAGTACTCCTGCTGCTACTTTTTCCGAGCCTTCCAACCAAACAGTTTGTGCGGGTGGTTCAGCCAGTTTTACAGTCACAATTTCTGCTGCAGCTCCTACCTATCAATGGAGAAGGGGAACAGTCAACCTGATCAATGGTGGAAATATTTCGGGTGCAACAACCGCTACCCTTACCATCAATCCGGTAGCAATGACCGATGCTGCCACAAACTACAATGTGGTGATAGCAGGATCAGTAGTCCCTGGTGATACATCCATCAATGTTTCGTTAACGGTAAATCCGTTACCTGTTCCAACCATCACAGGCCCGGCATCGGTTCTGGTAAACTCGGTCGGGAATATTTATACCACTCAAACCGGTATGACAGGTTATGCCTGGACAGTATCTGCAGGTGGAATCATCACAGCGGGCAGCACAAGCAATGCCATTACCGTAACCTGGAACACCATTGGAGCTAACACGGTTACTGTAAACTATGTAAATTCGAACACCTGTACTGCCGCCACACCCACTGTTTACAACGTAACGGTTACACCACTTGTTCCGATTATTACCGGCTCAGCCTCAGTTTGTCAGGGGATTACCGGTGTAGTTTACACTACCGAAGCGGGTAAAACCGGCTATGCTTGGACTATTACATCAGGAGGAACCATTACTTCAGGATCAGGTTCAAATAGTATAATTGTAACCTGGAATAATACAGGAAATCAATCTGTTGGTGTAACGTATGCAAACTCGTCCGCCACGTTGCATGCTGTTACCGTCAATGCTTTACCGGTACCAACCATCACGGGTCCGGCATCGGTTCTGGTAAATTCAGTCGGGCATATTTATACTACTCAACCCGGTATGACAGGTTATACCTGGACCGTATCTACAGGTGGAATCATCACAGCAGGTAGCACAAGCAATGCCATTACCGTAACCTGGAACATCATTGGAGCTAATACGGTTACTGTAAACTATGTAAATTCAAACACTTGTACTGCCGCCACACCCACTGTTTACAACGTAACGGTTACACCACTTGTTCCGACCATTACCGGCTCAGCCTCTGTTTGTCAGGGGATAACCGGTGTAGTTTACACTACCGAAGGTGGTAAAACCGGCTATGTTTGGACTATTACTTCAGGAGGAACCATTACTTCAGGATCAGGTTCAAATAGTATCATGGTAACCTGGAACAGTACAGGAAACCAATCTGTTGGTGTAACGTATGCAAACTCGTCTGCCACGTTGTATGCTGTTACCGTCAATGCTTTGCCGGTACCAACCATCACAGGTGTGGGCACAGTATGCCAGGGAGCATCGGGTTTATATACAACCCAGGCAGGTATGACGGGCTATATCTGGACCATCTCTGCCGGAGGCACCATCACAGCCGGAGGCACTTCAACCAGCAATACTGTTACGGTGAACTGGACAACCATCGGGGCTAAAACAGTGATGGTGAATTACACCAATATTAATGGATGCACCGCGCCCCAGCCTGGTTCATTGGGTGTAACAGTAAATGCAACCCCTGTCCCCACCATCGGAAGCACAAACAACCCTTGTGTTGGTTCAACCAACAATATCTATTATACTGAAAATGGAATGTCGGGATATCTTTGGACGGTTTCTGCTGGTGGAACAATTGTTTCAGGACAAGGAACAAGTACGGTCGACGTAACCTGGACTCAATTAGGTACTCAGACAGTCGGTGTAAACTATGTGAATGCTTCCGGTTGTCCGGCCACATTGCCGGGTGTATATTCCGTATTTGTTAACGCACCTCCAAACGCTGCCAATGGTATTAACGGAACTGCATCGATTTGTGCCGGAGCCAGTGGCATCGCCTATTCAACTACTCCAATAGTGGGTACAACCTCTTATTCGTGGACAGTACCCGCAGGTGCGACAATTGCAAGCGGAGCTGGAACAACCGGCATCACGGTCGATTTCGGAGCCACTGCAATATCTGGTAATGTTACTGTAGCCGGTACGAATCAATGTGGTAACGGTATTGCCTCCATTTTAGCCGTTACAGTGAACCCGATGCCATCTGTTGCCGGAACCATCAACGGTTCTGCTTCGGTTTGTGCCGGTGAAACTGGTGTTGCATATAGTGTTGGTACCATCGCAAATGCTACCGCTTATGTGTGGTCAGTTCCTGCCGGTGCAATCATTACCTCCGGTGCATCTACAAAAAATATTGTCGTTACATTTGGCCAATATGCAGGTACAGGTGTGATTACAGTGAAAGGAACCAACAATTGTGGAACTGGTACGGTATCACCAGGTTTCAATGTCATCATCCATGACATTCCTGCGAACCCCGTTGTGACAGTGGCCGGTAATGTGCTTACAAGCAGTTCCATCACAGGCAACCAGTGGTATTACAATACTATCCTTATTCCTGGTGCGACAAACCAAACCTATACTGTAACAAATAATACCGGAAATTACTGGTGTGTGGTTACTTTAGACGGGTGTCCTTCAGGAATTTCCAATAAAATATGGGTCGAAGTAGTAGGAACAGACGAACTTCCTGCTTCATCATACTTTACAATTTATCCTGTTCCAAATAATGGACAATTCACTGCCTCCATCAGTTATCCCATTGACGACACCTTTGCCATAACGGTTTACAACCAGATTGGCGGAATTGTGTTCGAACTGCTTGATGTGAAGATTGTTGGTGGAAAATTTGACACCAGGATTGACCTTCGTCCTGTACCAAATGGGATGTATTTGGTTGTTTTCAAGAACAGCCAATTTAAAATTATCAGGAAATTCTTTGTAAACAACTAGGAGTATAAAACCTGTTTATAAGCTTGATAAATCAAAGGGCCGCCTGCAAGGGCGGCTTTTTGATTTATCAAACAACCCTTTTCTGAATGTGTGAATGATATAACTCTTTCCAATAATTGTGTAACGCTTTCGGCAGTTAATCGACAGACCTTTGTTCTGTGAAAATCTTTTCACAAATTAAAAAGAAAAAAAATGAAAACTAAATTACTGCTTTTTCTGACCACAGTTAGCCTGTTATTTTTACCGGCGGTCAATTTTGGACAAACACCTCCCTTAGGGACAGCAGCCAGTTTTGCAGCATTTACTGCAGTTGGTGCATTCAGCAATACAGGAGCCACCCAGATAACAGGTGATATTGGTACAAATGTAGGTGCCTTCACCGGATTTCCTCCGGGAACAGTGGTGGGAGCAATTCATGTAGCCGATCCTGTTTCAGTTCAGGCGGCCATAGATGTTGATGCTGCCTATAGCTACCTGAGTGGAGTTACTTGCGGGGCTGTAATAGGAACCACCTTGGGAAGTGGCCAGATTCTTACCCCAAATGTGTACTGTCTTGGATCTGCTTCAACATTAAACGGTACTTTAACTCTTGATGGACAGGGTAATCCGAATGCATTATTCATTCTCAAGATAAATGGTGCGTTATCCACTGGCACCTTTTCAAATGTTGTCCTCATCAATTCAGCCTCTTTATGCAATGTATATTGGCAGGTAGGCGGACAATTTGATTTAGGAAATAATTCTGTATTCAGGGGAACTATTGTTGCTGACGGAGCAATCAATTTATTGGATGGTTCCACCCTTTTTGGAAGAGCCCTCTCACGGGCGGGTGCTATTGCTCTACACAATAATTTAATTACAATCGCATTACCCCCGGTGGTTTCCGTTATTACTGCAGGCGGGGCAACCACATTTTGTACCGGTGGCAGTGTCATCCTTTCCGGAAATGCAGGTGGAGTTTGGAGTACTGGCGCCACAACCGCATCTATTACCGTAACCACGGCTGGCGACTATTCTGTAACCAATACCAATGCCTGCGGCAGCGTAACTTCCAATCATATTATTGTTACCATCAGCCCGTTGCCAACTGCATCGATCATTACAGCCGGTGGATCAACCACATTTTGTACCGGTGGCAGTGTTACTCTTTCAGGAAACGTTGGCGGT
>CAIQUS010000128.1 GCA_903875045.1 uncultured Bacteroidales bacterium | reverse complement strand
TGATTGTAGCAGTGAACCATATTGATTTGCAACAAAATCCCGAAGGGATGAAATGATTGTAGCAGTGAACCATATTGATTTGCAACAAAATCCCGAAGGGATGAAATGATTGTAGCAGTGAACCATATTGATTTGCAACAAAATCCCGAAGGGATGAAATGATTGTAGCAGTAAACCATATTGATTTGCAACAAAATCCCGAAGGGATGATATGATTGTAGCAGTGAACCATATTGATTTGCAACAAAATCCCGAAGGGATGAAATGATTAGATTTTCTAATAAAATCTTTGAAAATCTTCATGAATATTGAATTATCATGACACTTGGTTAACTCCGAAACTTGAATCAAATAATATTATGACAAAATATGCATCAAAATGAAATGTTGGATCCTTATTAGAAATTGGAATACACTATGAACAAGAACTATAAACATGTTGTATTAAGATGCCTCCCGGGGCTGGTTGCCCTGTTATTTTTTGGCGGCGGATACCTGGTTCTTCACAGGAATGACCGGCCGGACGCTGAGAAGCGCCGAAAATATGAATTGCAGCTGAATGTGATCAATCAATCGGCACCTCCTATGCAGAAAAATGGCAAAACCGAGGAAAAATCTGCTGATGAACCGGGTCTTGCAGCGTTTCATGATTTCCTGATGACTTTTGATCCTTCAACCGGTACAGTTCCCCGCGAACGGCTTGTTGTTGCTTTAGAATATACCCGATCGGTGACCTCTCAGAAACAGGGCAGTCAGATTACATGGCAGGGATATCCTTCCGACATGGGCGGGCGTACCAGGGCGATCATGTACGACCCCAATGATGCCACGCATAAAAAAGTATGGGCAGGAGGTGTAACCGGCGGATTATGGTACAATAACAATATTACCAGTGCCGGCAGTCCCTGGATTCCTGTCGGCGATTTCTGGAGTACGCTGTCCATCCGTTGCCTGGCATTTGATCCGAATAATCCTCAAACCTTTTTCGCCGGAACCGGTGAAGTTGAAACTGCCATGGAGACTTACCGGGAAAGTTCCGGGCTGGGATTTGGGATCTCACGCTCTGATGATGGCGGCCAGACGTGGTATCACCTTGCAGGAACTGAGCAATTTGCTTATGTAACCGATATTGTGATCCGGGTTGAAAACGGGATCAGTGTCATTTATGCCGGGGTAGCCTCCGGACTGTACAAAGGAAGCCAGCATCAGAGCACGCCTTCCGACGGGATGTTCCGGTCGGTAAACGGCGGTACAACCTGGCAGCAGGTAATGCCGATCATAACCGGATCTACAGTACCATATTGCGTTTCCGATATCGCCCTGGGTGCTGATAACCGGCTGTATGCCGGTACCCGGCCCAATCTCGACGGAGAGGGTGCCGCCGTTCTTTTATATTCAGACGATGGCGTACAATGGACTGTGAATGAACAATACAGGACAGAGATTCTTGGCAGTGGTACGAAAAATATCCCTGGGCGGGTTGTTTTAGCAAATGCCCCTTCCGACGCCAATGTGGTGTATGCTTTAATCGCAAGTGGTTATGTCAATCCGGCCAATGGATTTAACTATTTCAACTGTTACCATATCCTGCGGTCTGCTGACAAAGGAGTGACCTGGGTAAAAAAAGCGTTGCCCTCCGACCTGACATCAGGAGATAATTTTGCCACCATTGCCTGGCATGCACTCGACGTTGCCATCGATCCCAATAATGCCAACAGGCTTTACATCGGGGGGCTTGATGTTCATAATTCACCGGATGGCGGCGCTACCTGGAACAGAGTGAGCGACTGGTCAAAAATGTATAGCGGAGGTGGTCCCCAATATATTCATGCTGACCAGCACGCCATTGTTTTCAAACCCGGTTCCTCAGGGGAAATCTTGTTTGGAACGGATGGCGGCGTTTTTTATACATCCGAAGGAACCAGTATAAATCCGGCATTTGAAGAACATAACAAAGAATACTCCACCCTGCAGTTTTATACCTGTGCCATTCATCCCGGCGCAGGAATTGAGAAATATTACGGAGGCCTTCAGGATAACGGGACTCTCTTCTACAACGGAGCCCCTCTGACCATTTATGATATGGTAACCGGGGGCGATGGTGCTTATTGCTTTTATGATGAACTTGATCCAGCCATTTCCATTACATCCTATTACTACAACAACTACACTGTATTCGACAATGGCAACTATCAGAATTCTGTCAACAACTGGCAAAGCGGAACATTTGTGAGTCCTGCCGACCTTGACTACCGGCTGAAACTCCTGTTTTGCAATGCGGTAGATTATGTTGGTAACTACCAGGACCGCATTCTCAGGCTCGATAATTTACAGAACAACACTTCGGGGACATTTGTAAACCTGAATACCGGCTCAACTGTTTTCTTTACAGCCTTAAAATATTCACCATATTCTCCGTCCGGGAAATCCACCTTGTTTGTGGGATCAGCCTCGGGCCGGTTGTTTAAAGTTCAGGAGGCCCAAAGCAATAACCCTGTAGTATCTGAGATCGGAAGTACAGCGTTTCCTGCTGCAACCATTTCGTCTGTTGCCATTGGCAAATCGGAGGATACCCTGATGGTTACATTTTCCAACTACGGTGTTGAATCTGTCTGGCAAACAAATAATGGTGGTGGGATGTGGCAGAACATAGAAGGCAATCTACCTGATATGCCTGTCCGCTGGGCGTTGTTCCATCCACAAAACAACCGTCAGGCGTTAATTGCCACAGAAGCTGGGGTTTGGGAATGTATCAACCTGACACAATCGCCCGTTGTCTGGAATCCTGTGAGTGCCGGGATGGCCAACGTACGCGTCGACATGCTGCAGCTTCGAAAGTCCGATAATCTTGTACTTGCTGCCACACATGGACGAGGTCTCTTTACCATGACCTGGAATCTTTTAACAGGCGTTATGGATAAACCTTTGGAAATATTTTCGGTTTTTCCGAATCCTTCAACGGGGACATTTTGCATTTCAACAGTGCTAAGTCAGCCGGCGAAGGTGAACCTTACGGTGACAGATATGCAGGGGAGGCAGGTTTATCAGGAAATACAGACAGCTGTTGCAGGAAAGTTCTACAAGAGGATTGACCTGACAGGAGAGCCTGGGGGAACCTATATGGTTACATTGAGAAATGGTGGCGGGAGTTTGTGGAGTGGGAAGGTGGTTGTTTATTGAGGGTGAGACGTGACGGGTGACGCGTGACAGATGAGGTGTGAGGGGTGACACTTAACGATTTACGATTTACGATTTACGATTTACGAATGAGGACAGGGAGTTATACGATTTTTTCTCCAGAGTATTATATGAATGAGGCGTTGAAGGAGGCGCAGAAGGCATTTGACCGTGATGAGGTTCCGGTGGGTGCGATTGTGGTATGCAACCGTACCATTATTGCCAGGGCACACAATTTAACTGAGACGCTCAACGATGCCACCGCCCATGCGGAAATGCAGGCATTTACTGCAGCATCCGGTTACCTTGGCGGCAAATATCTCGATGAATGTACCCTTTTTGTAACACTGGAACCTTGTGTGATGTGCGCAGGAGCGGCTTTCTGGACCCAACTTGGAGGTATCATCTTTGGAACGTCGGATGAGAAAAGAGGCTACCAGCTGGCAGGGTATCCATTGCTTCATCCCAAAACACAGGTTGCTTCAGGTGTGCTGGCGGAAGAGTGCAGTCTTTTGTTGAAAAAGTTTTTCAAAAGTAAACGAATATGATAGGAAATATCGACAACCTGTTGAATTTTACAAATGATATTTATCAGAAAAAGGAGTTAAAACCAGTTTTTGTTCAGATTGCTGATATTGCACAGCATCTATGGGAACATGGCTGGGCAGAAAGGAACGCAGGAAATTTTTCAATCAACATAACCAGTTTGTTTCATATCAAAGAGCTGGAGCGGTTTTCGGCATATCCATTTTTTCCGTTACAAAAAAGATATCCTGATCTGGCGCGTACCTTGTTTTTGGTGAGTGGTACCGGAACGAGGATGCGTGATATGGCCCGGAATCCGGTTGAAAATATTTGTTTTGTTTATATCAGCGATTCCGGGTCGGCATTCCACATCATTGACGGGAACCAGGAGGGTGTTTCTATACGTCCGACTTCCGAGCTGGCAACGCATCTTGCAATACAACAACAGTTGCTTCAAAAAAAATCACCGGAAAAAGTAATATTGCATGCGCATGTCACCGAGTTGATTGCGCTTACTCATCTTGCACCATTTACCACAGAATTGGCAGTTAATTCATTGTTGTGGGGAATGCATCCGGAATCCCTCCTTTTTCTGCCCGACGGCGTAGGTTTTATACCATATACCCTGGCCGGAACTGAAACTATTGCCGGGGCAACTCTCAAGGGTTTTGAAAAGCACAAGGTTGTTTTATGGGAAAAACATGGCTGCATCGCTCTTGGTAAAACAGTATCTGAGGCATTTGATTACCTCGATATTATTGCCAAATCGGCGAAGATTTACTTCCAATGCAAATCCACAGGGATGGAACCACAGGGGCTTACGGGGGAACAATTGCAGGAGATAAGAAATAGTGAAATAGTGAAATAGCGAAATGGCGAAGTTAACAGGGGCTTTAGCTACATCAAATATCGAAAACGAAGGAAAGTGAGGTCATTCAATCAGGGTTGAACCAATGCAGAGGATTCTTCCTTGAATTGTCGTAATTGATTTTCAAGATTCTTTTGATAAACCGCTAACCTAATGCTCAACAATGCCTGCTGGATGACAAACGGCTTGATCAAAAAGGCGTGGGGCTTGGTTTTACATGCATCTTCAAAAACATCCATCTGGCTCATCCCTGTGAGAAAAACCAGGGCGAAATTATATTTTGCCAGCATGATTTGGGCTGCTTCGATGCCATTCATTTTCCCCGCAAGAGAGATATCCATTAAAACAATATCAGGCAGGTTTTCAGACAGCAGCGTCTCTTCAAAGAACCTCAAACCATCCTCAGCCTTTCGGAAGATAGCAATGACCTCGTAGTTGTAGGGCTCTATCTGCCGCTTTAAATCGTTGGCTAATAGAAACTCATCTTCAAATAGTGCAATCTTATAAGGGCGCATTGTTGTTGATTTTATTACAAATATACAACATGAGCCGTAAAATCGACCTATCAGGTGAAAATATTTTTAAAAGAGTTCCCTGCAAGGTGAATTACAGCGTTATGAAGACCTTTGTATTCACAATTCTTGTCTTTGTGGTCAAACGCACCAAATAGAAACCATCGGGACCAATGATTATGGTTTTATGTAATCCGGAGCTGTTGATCTCTTCGGTCAGTATTTTTTGGCCGGTAAGGTTAAAAACATCAAGTTTAGCTAAACCAGGATTTACAAGATAAAGGTTGTTTTTGTATGAATAGATTCCATTGTTTCCCGAGGTGATTTCCGGGATACCGACATGACTGAATGAAATCAGAAAACGGGAGGGGTTGTCGCCCTGGGATGCAGTGAAGGCATACACAGGGTTTTCTCTCAGGTTTTGAATCTTGTTGATATTCAGGTCGGTCAGGTACACCTGCGCCGAAATATTGGCCATTTGAACAGCCTCAATCGTGAAATGTGTCCCTGTCGTTTTAATGAAGTTGAATGGAATGGTGGTTTGATTACCGGGTGCAGGCAACACGTTGGTTGACAATTTTTCAGTACCGTCAACGGAGTAAAATAAAGGCGCATATCCAGGCAGGAAGTGCGAATCAAAACCAGGATCGTATCCGGGCGTTGCCTCATTGCAAAAGGTTACCACACTTTCCTGTGCGGTTTTTGCATCAAGGTTTTTTGCAACCAGCCTGAGATAAGGGTTCCCTGTCGATTTGTACCAGGGTTGTGTGCTATGAGTGCGGGATGCAGCAGGAATTGTAAGTGAATTTGTAATCGAAATGGCATTGACCATAAATCCCTGGGTGGCTGGAATGATCATTCCGGAGTCGATATCAGTATAACTGGCCATCCCCTCATTCCAAATTTTAGAAACGGCTGCAATGTTCTGCAATGTCCATCCGGGTGTTTTCCAGGTTATTGCGCTGGCAAATGGGTTCCCAAGCATATTCCATCCGGGGTCGATGTCACTTCCTGTATATGATAAAGGGGTGAAGGGAAGGTTTGTTTTTGCAACGGAACCCACATTCAGTATACCGGAAAAAGATTTGACCTGGGCATTGTTATAGGCAACCATATAACCTTTTCCAACTGTGAAACTGGTTGACCCATTGGCTGTATTCCAGGTAGGTTCCGACCCGGTATTCTTATAATTGACCCAGATCCTGGCGGGTTCATACCATGAATAAAAATCGTAATTTTCGGCGGGGAATGTAGCAAATGAGCCAATATCCTGGGCTGCCACAGGAGAACTCAGGAAGTGCCAGCCGTCTGTCCAGTCAGCCCAATTTGCATCGGTCATATAGCGTTCGATGGTTCCAGACACATTGGCGGTGTTGTGGAGCAGGGAACCGCTGCCGGTTAAATCGGAATTCACCACCAGGCCTGCAGTTCCGGCTGAATTAGTCAGGGTACCGTAAACGGTTAAATTTTTATCACTGGCAATGGTCAGGGTTCCGGCAAGGATTGTAAGTTTGCCTGCAATGGTAGTGTTACCAGATAAAAACACAGACGTTGTTAATCCCGAGATTACAACGTCAGCTGAATAATTGGTTGATGGAAGTGTGTAACTGGTCGAATAATTATATGAATTATGATTTCTGAGATAAATATTAGCCTGGGCCACTGTTGTAAAATCAACAGAGTTCATATTGTTATCTGAACCATCAACAGCCCTCACCAAACCTCCATGAGCAGGAGGAGATGAAGCGGCAATACCCTCACCCAGATTATTTGTCGTAATTGTCCCGTAAGCTAAACCATCGATTATGGTATTGGGTGAATTTTTTAACCGCAAGGCCAATTGACCGCTGGTACCGGCAAATCCGGAAGCAATAGCTCCGTCGCGGGTTACAGCAATGGTTTGGCCTATCGTAATGGTTGCATCAGGTGAAAGCAACCAGTATTGATAAGGCCCTAAAGATCCTGACAATTGCCCCCCCGCCGTACCGATACCCCCGGAGGCCGACTGATATTCAATTTTAAAATCATTGAGGTCGAATGTTTTATTGGTTTTGTTCAGCAATTCGATATATTCGTTGCTTGGTCCGCTATAATCCGGACTAAACTGATTAATAACTATTTCTCCCGGGGCAGGTAAAGAGAGAACATTGAATGCAGCGCTTGTGGCACCTGCTAAAGTTACTGAAGAGGCTTCCAGGGTAACCCCGATAGCAATTGCACTAAAAGACAATGAACTGAATGTAGCAAGCCCGCTAACCGGGTTGCCGGAAACAGGAGAACCGATTAAGCTGGCGCCATTGGCAGTGATGGAAAAAGAGGAAATATAATTCAGATCCCGGTTGCCGTTTGCATCATCTGCACTTACAGTAACCGCAGGTGTAATGGTTTGGGGTGTTGTTCCTACATTGGTTGGCTGTTGTATGAAATTAAGTTTGGTGGCAACAACGTCAATATATATTTGATTAGAAGAAGTTGCACTTGAAAATGAGGACAAAAAGGTTGAACCGGTTGCATCGGCGGAAAAACCGTGCGGGGAGGTCGGAATTTTAAACTCCAGCAATGTATTATCTGTCAGGCCTGAAGATTTTAAATAGAGGAACAGAGAAACGGTGGTATTTCCACCATTGATTATATTCAGATTGTTTGCTGAAATCGGAAAGACGATTGACGAAGCTGTTATGACAGGAGCTCCTGTTGTAACAAAAGAGCTGCCCCCGCTGGTCGAAAGCTTTACACCCTGGATCGTGTTTAACCAGTTGGCACTGTTATTTGTTCCGGCATGGATGGTAACCTGGGTAACTTTAGTGGGCAGTCCATCTGTTCCTACATCATTTATCCTGAATTTGAAAACTTCAACAGATTCCGGGTCAGTGTCGGACAACGAGGAGATTGAAACCGGATCAGCCTGTGTTCCTGGCGCATCCACAAATGAAGAAACATCATTGGGTGGATTTGTGGTAGCATCAGTTGTTGGAACCGGAAGATCGGTTTTATAGTTGTAGGTTGCAGCATTTATCCCATCCCAGTTGAAGGGAAACAATTTGAAATAATAATGCGTACCAGCCGTTAAACCTGCGATGATGGCTGTTGTAGCTGTTGAATTTGTAACAATGGCAGCGACAGTTCCATCTCCGATCGCAGTTCCAACTGAATAGCCCATTGCATCCCCGGGAATATTTGAAGGCTCAGAGCCGGATTTTTGCACGATCAGGTAGCCGGATGCAGATGAAATGGTGCTTGCAGCGCTGAACACAAGGTTAATCTGCGATTGGGATGATGCTGAAGCAGTGAAAGAAGCCGGGTAACTTACCGGTTCAGTTGAAAGCGTGTAAAAAATAACAATATTGCCATATCCGGTTCCGGATGTGTTAGTTGCATAAGCCCTTTCTTTGTATTTCGTTCCAGGTGTCAGGCCGGTAATACTGCCGGTGAATGTCCCGGTTGTATATGGGCCTGCTGTTTCTTCGACCTTTGAATCATTGATATCAGGGTCGGGATTGGATGCCAGATCCCAGCAAAAACCCCTTGCCGAAGGGTCAACACCACCCGTGTAGGTGATTGTGCCGTTACCGGTTGCCGTTGTTGTCGCAATTGAAGTTGCCGCTTGCGTTGTAACAGTGGGGTTGGTATTGCCTGTTGAAATAACAGAGCCGTTGAGGGTAAAGTCATCCAATCTGCAGGACCCGGATGCGCTTGCCCCGCTCATGGTGTAGACCAATGTGATTATACCGGTTAACCCGGAAACCGGATTGCTAACATTTGTCTGGCCGATCATGGCCCCTGTTGCGGGAATGTTTCCATTTCCCACCGCAATTCCATTGATGGTCATCGACCAGTTTTGAGCGCCGGAAGTACTCCTGACTCTCCAGAAATTGAAGGAGGTGACCGTTAGCTGATATCCTGTGGCTACATTAAAGGTCAATGTAAAAGTTGGTGTTCCGGAAGAATTATTTATTGATAAACAGGCACTTGTACCTCCCCCGTTTCCTGCAAATCCGGCAAATGCTGCTGCACTTGTGGTCCAGGATGAGCCGGAAAGATTTGGATCCAGGGTTGTGGGAGGACCGGTATAAGGTTTTGCGGTGATGGCGGTTATGCCAAAATCATGATAGTAAACCTGCCCCCAACCTATTCCTGGCGTAATAGCCAGAACCAGTAAAAGCAAAACAAGAATGGCGGGGTGTTTCAAGAATGGTGGTTTGTTTTTAAGCATGATATATTTAAATGGGAGTGCAAAGGTACGAAAACAAAAAATCCCGCATTGAGCGGGATTCTTTGTTTTATAAAACATTGATTAATTTGTTTTTATCAGTTTAAGGGTTTCGGCTTCTTCACCAGCAACCACCTTTACGAAATAGAGGCCTGCAGGGAATTCGAAGATAGAGAATTCATACTTCTTTTCACTTGTCAACTCCCTGGTCATAACTTTTTCCCCATGTGTTCCATAAATGGCCACTTTAATGGTTCCATTCTGCGAGCCACCCGTGTGTTCGAGGGTGAAGTTCCCGGCTGTAGGGTTAGGATAGATCCTGAAGGATGATTTTTGTGAAATCATCGGCAGTGGGTCTTCACCGGCAACAGCCGTTACGATCGTAGCAGATTTGGCGCCACAATGATCTGTCAGGGAGATATAACCATGCATGTATCCATTAAGTTCAACCGTGGTTCCGGGTTTATAAACAATATTCTGCCCGGCAATCATTGTTGCGCCAGCTCCTGGTTTTACAATAAATGAACCGCTATTGGCCACTATGATGGTTTGGGTGGCATTGTAACACTCGTTGGTGAAAATAGTGCCATCAACGTTAAGAATGACAGGCACACTTGGATTAACAGTCAGACTGAAATCAGCGGATACAGTACCACTTCCGCAGGGGTTCGTTCCGGTTACAGTAATAATTCCTGAAACGGCTGTACCTGAGAAGGAGACCGTGATGCTGTTTGTATTTGCGCCGGCCGTGATGGATGCGCCGGTTGGCAATGACCAGTTATATCCGGTTGCATTGGTGATGGCTGATACGGAGAAAATAACCCCAGTCTGACCTTGTATGACTGGTGAAGGCCCGGTGATTGTTCCGGCAGCGCCAGGCAATGGATCCACCACAACACTCATGATGGCTGTGGTTGCACATTGTCCGTAACCTGGAGTAAAGGTATAATCCGTTGATCCGGATGTTGCTGTGCTGATGGAAGCGGGGCTCCATGTACCTGTAATGCCGTTGGTCGAAGTAAGCGACAAAGTACCGGGTGTTGCACCAACGCAGTATGGACCAAGAGCGTCAAAGGCAGGTGTAACCACGGCGTTGACCACTACACTCATAATGGCTGTGGTTGCACATTGTCCGGCATCGGGGGTAAAGGTATAATCAGTTGATCCGGATGCTGCTGTGGTGATGGTAGCAGGATCCCAGGTGCCTGTGATACCGTTGGTCGAAGTAAGCGACAAAGTACCGGGTGTTGCACCAACGCAGTATGGACCAAGAGCGTCAAAGGCAGGGGTAACCACGGCGTTGACCACTACACTCATAATTGCTGTGGTTGCACACTGTCCGGCATCGGGGGTAAAGGTATAATCAGTGGGCCCGGCCACTGCTGTACTGATGGTGGCAGGATCCCATGTTCCGGTGATACCGTTTGTGGATGTCAAAGACAATGTTCCCGGCGTTGCTCCAACGCAATAGGGGCCGAGGGCTGCAAATGTCGGGGTGACAGGAGTGGATTCGGTAAGAATCGCGCTGCCGGTCATGTCTGCATACATATAGGTAGCGGTTCTATGAGCTTTAACGGTATATGTTTCTGCAAGCTGATTGCCAAAAGTCAGCGCAAAATTTGTCCCTGGAACCCAGGTACCCTGTGGGGTAGCACCTTTGTAAAGAAGGTACTTCACACCAGGAACCTGAGAACCATCAGTGCCAACGGGCAATCCGGTACCACCCTGGCAGTAAGAACCGCCTCCGGTTACATTGTATGCTGTGAGGGAACCATTAAGTAAAGGGTTGAACAAATTGGCTGTTGTAAAAGTTCCAGAAGCAATCACAACATTGTTTATACCAGCTATATAAGCGCTGATTGTCGTATTGTAAGGATTAACGGTGAATGACCATGCCGGGTTTGGCTGGGCTTGCAAAAAGGAGGTGGTTGTTTCAAGCCTGATCCTGGCAACCCTTGTTCCTGTTCCGGTGTTGCTGATAAAACATCCGGCAGCCGGAGTTTTCCCTGAAATTTTTATAACGTTCGTGGCAGTTGCAAATGTAATGGTATTGGGCTGGTTGTTGGCAGGTAAATCGGTAAGTAATGTTGTTCCGGCAAGGATTGCAGCATTATAGTTTGCATAAGCAAGACCATTTGCAGCCACCAATTTGGCAGTGACGGTTCCAGCTTTAATAGCACTATTTAAAACGATCCCATACTGTCCGGAGGAATATTCAAAAACATTCGTTCCGGTTCGTAAGAGGTAGATGTCAAACTCATAAGAATTTGCAGAAGTCAGGCTATCATTCCTGAGTTCGCAAAAATATGTAGGAGTTTGTGCCCTGGCGCCTAAAAATCCCAGGATAAAAATCGCCATCAACAATACAAAGCTAAGTACTTGTTTTTTCATATAATTAATTTTAAGTGTGACGGAATAACATTTATAATATTAAAGATGCCTCCTCTAAAAATAAATTTTGAAGGGAAGGTTTGTAAAGATGAACAACAAAAAATATTTTTCAATTTTGATCACAGCGTTGTATTGTTAAGACATTCTTATCGGATTTCCTTTTTTTATAGAGTTTGAAAGAGCCATATCCGGCACCAAGTGCCAAAAGGATGCTCACCCCCCCGTCGATAGGGGCACCCTGCGAGTTACCGCCACCGCCATGTCCACCCCCGGGAGGAGGGGGGGGATTGTCAAGAGGTTCATCTGCGAATACACTTACCATGAACAGGCTGGTAAAGAGAAAGAGCATTGTCAGAAATAATTTGCGAAATATTTTCATTGGATGGTTTAACTATTGTTTATGATTTGATGAACACCCTTGTTACGATAACCTTTGTTCCGGTTGTCAGACGCACCATGTAATAGGCGGTTGGAACAGACAAGGTTGTTTTATATATCCCGGGGAAATTGATCTCCCGGGTCAGTAATTTCTGACCTGTAAGGTTAAACACTTCCAGTCGGGCTTTCCCCGGGTTGACAAGGAAAAGGTTATTTTCGAACGTATAGACGGAATGGTTATTCAGAGAATTTTCACCTGTGCCAACATTTACATGGCTGAAGGAAAGAAGGAACCTGGCAGGATCATCGCCATCTGCGGAAGAAAATGTATACACGGGGTTTGTCAAAAGGTTTTGCGTATGATTGAGTTTAAGGTCGGTAAGATAAACCTGTGTTGGCACATTGTCAATCTGTTCAGCCTCGATGGTATAATTGGTTTCTCCTGTTTTAATAAAGCTGAAAGGGATGGTGGTCTGGTTTTCAAGAAGAACTGGCAGGGTATTGTTCGAGAGCTGAGCATCGCCGGCCATGGAAAAGAACTGGGGGGCATATCCTTGCAGAAAGTAAGAATCAAGGTCACCATCATATCCCGGCGTTGCCTGACTATCAAAAGATACAATGCTCTCCTGGAAAGTTTGTGCCTCATAGGCATGTGCAACGAGTTTGATATAGGGGTTGGCCGATGCCTTATACCATGGTGTGGCGCTGTGGGTGCGTGCTGTTGATGGAATGGTAAGTGATCCGATACCCGACGGAACATATACCATGAAACCCTGCGTGGCCGGAATGATCTCTGAAGGGTTAATGGTTGTATAACTTGCACCAGTCTCATTCCAGATCTTTGCGAGCGCATCGATATTGCTTAAAGCCCAAGATCCGTTATTCCATACAATGGCGCTGCTGAAAGGATTTCCCAATAAGTGCCAGCCATGAAATATTCCACCGGTCGTTACCAGGCCACTTATATTGAAATCTGCTGTATTAAGCGTTCCGGTGAATTGTTTTGTTGCAGCGATTTCGTAAGCAATGAGATATCCTTTGCCAGGGATAAAATTACCAAGACCATTGATACCGTTCAAAACATTTGCGGTATTCCAGACAGGCGCCTGGGTGGTGTTTTTGAAATTTATCCACTCGTTGGTAGGTTCCCACCATGCATAGAAATCATTATCAGGGGTGGACGCATTTGCAAACGCAGGAGAAATGACCTGGTTTGATACGGGTGATGACAGAAAGTGCCAGCCTTTTTCCGGACCGGCCATCCAGTTCCCGACAAAACGCTTTACTGTTCCCGTAACTGCGGAATTTTGTATCAGTGAACCTCCGCTTTCAACAACAAGATCTGCATTGCCGGCACCTTTGGTCAGAATTCCGTTTACGGTTAGCGCACCTGAAACAGCCACCGTTACAGAGGCACCGCTTTCAATCGTAAGATTATTGCAAATGACAGGAGAGCCCGGGCCCTGGGTAATAACAGGCTTGTTTACTGCAGATAAAGGGATATAAGCATTCAGGGAGGAGGTGGGTGCTGAGAGTGGAAGCCAGTTTTGAGAGTTGGTCCAGTCAGAACTGACAGCTCCGGTCCAGATGGGATTAACTGTCATGGTTACAGGGGATGAGGTAGCAGTAGGACTTGTAACGCACGAGAAGGATGAAGTCATTACAGTTTTAACAACATCCCCATTGAGTGGGAAATATGCGTAGGTGGCACCGGTGCCGACAGAAATATTGTTTACAAACCATTCATACGTTGGTGATCCGCCGTTCACAGGAGTAGGGGTAAATGTAACCTGAGTTCCGGCGAATACGGGATTGGCACTGGCAGCAATGGTAACAGATGGGGTGACTTGGGTAAGTTGTGAAATGATGGCACTGCCGGTCATATTCAGAAACATATAAGTGGCAGTTCTATGAGCTTTCACGGTATATGTTTCTGCAAGCTGATTGCCAAAAGCTAATGCAATTCCAGTGCCTGTGATCCAGGATCCCTGTGGGGTAACACCTTTGTAAAGGAGGTACTTTACCCCACCGGTCTGGGAACCATCGGTGCCAACAGGCAAGCCAGTACCACCCTGGCAGTAAGAACCACCTCCGGTTACATTGAATGCCGTGATGGATCCATTAAGCAAAGGGTTGAACAGATTAGAGGTTATAAAAGTACCGCTAGAAATCACAACAGTGTTAACTCCGGCAATATATGCGCTGATGGTCGTATTGTAAGGATTAACGGTGAACGACCATGTCGGATTTGGCTGGGCTTGCAAAAAGGAGGTGGTTGTTTCAACCCTGATCCTGGCAACCCGTGTTCCGATTCCTGTGTTGCTGATAAAACATCCTGCGGTCGGTGTTTTACCGGAAATTTTTATAACGTTCGTGGCAGTTGCAAATGTAATGGTATTGGGCTGGTTGTTTGCAGGTAAATCGGTAAGTAATGTTGTTCCGGCAGAGATTGCAGCATTATAGTTTGCATAAGCAAGACCATTTACAGCCACCAATTTGGCAGTGACGGTTCCAGATTTAATAGCACTATTTAAAACGATCCCATACTGTCCGGAGGAATATTCAAATATATTTGTTCCGGTTTGTAAGAGGTAGATGTCAAACTCATATATACTTGCGGTGGTCATAGAATCGTTCCTGAGTGCACAATTATATGTTGGAGTTTGCGCCCTGACTCCCAAAAACCCAATGATGAACATTGCCATCAGCAAAATAGAGTAAGGTACTTGTTTTTTCATATATTAAATAATTGCATTATGTGAGAAAATTTGAGCATAAATTACGGATAAATAACTGAAACAAATGCCGCAGAGTTATTGTCGACAATGGTCATGTCACTAACACCAACACCGCCATCACCATCTATATCTTCTACCAGGTAACCGGAAGCAAATAGGGCAGATTGATTGTCAATAAGAACCATGTCAGACACTCCAACGCCACCATCCTGGTCGGCATCCCCGGCGTAAATTCCGAAAAAGCCATTGCTGAAATCTTTCATATTATCACCAGCGGCTTTGTTGGCAGCATTGGTGAAATTATAAGATATTGGATTCGAAGAGAATGTAACTGGGTTGGCGCTCCAGGTTTCGATGCTATTCCGATGTTTTACAACAATATAATAGCTGCCTGCTGATGAAGCAGGAAGCCCGATGGAACACGTTCCATTTTGTAACAGATTAACATTTGAAAATTCTTTAACGATTGAACCTGGGGCAGTAGCTAATTGAATGGTTACAAGGTCAGCAACAGGTCCGTTAAACTGGCCATCACCAAATTCATTTTTAGCCTTGTTCATTTCTGACCCGTTGTAAAGACCTTCCAAAAATACATTTACATTATTACTTACAGCAAAATCATTTGCCGATGAAACAATGGTATTTATGGCGGGAGTGCCAGGAACAAAAGCGGAAACTATTGAATTATAAGGACTAACTGTATAATTCCAAGCATAATTTATCGGAGAAGAACCAAAAGAGAGGGTATTTGATAAGCGTATCCTGCATACCTTGGTGCCGATATTTGATGCAACCATAGTGCCATTTGTTGCAACAGGGGCAGTGTAATTTGTCCGGGGTAAACGAGGAGCCAGTTTGATACAATTGTTACTGCCTTGAACAAAGTTGATTGCCAGAGGAACCTGATGGGCGTTAAATTCAGATGAGCTGGTAACAATGGAGGGGGTGATGTCCCCTCCATTGATAAAAGCCGTGTTAATTTTAATCGCAGATTGGAAACAGGCAAGCTCCAATGGTAATATACTTGTACGCGTGATGTAAAGATCAAACTCAAAAATATTTGCTGACACATACGTTTCGTTGCGTATATCACAAAAAAACGAAGGAGTTTGAGCCTGAGCAGTCCCTGTGAATACAACCAAATAATAAAGGATAACTATTTGGATTATCGCCAACAGATTAGCTGGTGTTGATAATTTTTTATTTTGAACCATCTTTGTAATTTATTTAATAATTAGTATAGAGTATAAAAGAACTATGGTAGAATAGCGCTTACAAAGTTAGCAGAATTGTTGTCAACTATAACCATATCACTTACACCAACACCACCATCTCCGTCAACATCTTCAGGAATGTATCCTACACCAAACTCAGCAGACTGATTGTCAACAAGAACCATATCACTTACTCCAATACCGGTATCCTGGTCAACATCCCCACCATAAATCGCATAGATCCCCTCACCCATTGCTTTCAGATTGTCGCCGTAAGTATTTGATAGATTGGTGGCAAAGTTGTAGTCAAGAACACCACCCGACAGATCAACCGGCAAGGCACTGGTAATTTCAATACTGTTGCGGTGTTTGATGGTAAGATAGTATGAACCGGAATAGGTGGAGGGAATACTTACCGTAGCGGTACCATCCATGTTAAGGTCAATAAGACCTGCATTGTAAATAACAGTGGCATAGTTTGATGCATCATGCAGTTCAACCGTAATCTGATCGGCCACAGTGCCGGGGAAATGATCACCAAATTCGTCTTGTGCTTTTCTCATTAACCCGCCGTTGTTATACAAACCTTCAAGGAACACGCTCAGGTTGATGGTTTTGGTACCGGAAAGAGTGGTAAATACCTCATCTGCACCGTAAGAGGTGCCCGCACTGTTGGTAGCGTATGCACGAACATGGTAAAGTGTTGCCGGGGAAAGCAGGGTCAGGTTGCTCACATAATGTCCCGTTCCGGTTCCCGGATCGGTAAGTACATTGTCTGTAAGCGATGGATTAAGGGATATTCCGTAACAAACACCACGGGCAGTAACGGCGGAACCGCCATCAGAAGTAACAGTACCCCCGGAGGTAGCGGTGGTTGAGGCCACTGAAGTGGTTGCATCGGTTGTAACTGTAGCTTTGTTCAAAACCGTAACAATCACATTCGCTGTTCTGGTACAACTTGCAAGTGAAGTAGCTGTTGCAGTGTATGTTGTTGTGCTGGCAGGTTTTGCATACACTGTTGCAGCATCAGTTCCCAGATAAGGAGTAGTGGCCAGTGCATCGGTGTACAATCCGGTGATCGGCAACCAGGTGATCGGGGAGGCTAATGTAGTGGTAATAGAAACATTATCAACGCACCAATACCATCCCCATGACGAATTATAACTGAATCGTAATTGTAAATTGGTCTGGTTTATATAGGCGGACAAATCAACGACCGCGTGAGCCCATGCAGTTGCAGTTCCCTGTGTGGTTGTGTATGAAATCAAGGCAGGAGATAACCAGGAAACACCACCATCGGTCGAAACTTCAATTTTACCCTCATCGGAAAGAGCCTTAAAATAGTGCCAGAACGATAATGACAAATTGGTATATCCGGTTGTATTGATAACAGGTGTGATCAGTTCGGTACTGGTAGTGCCTCCTGAACCCTGTGCATCACTGTTGGAGGCAATATAATTGGAATTGTCGTTGCTTTGGACGTTTAATGGGTCGGAAGGATATAACATCCATGCAGCCAGCGCAGGATTGCCACCTGAAGAATTATTGATTGCTGTCCAGCCTGGAACCTCTGCACCATTGAAATTTTCGCTCAACAAGGTAGAAACAACATTTCCGCCGGAAGCGGCCAACGCCTGAATTGCCCCTTCAATAATAGTTGGTGCAGAAGGCACAATTGCGAGGGCAGATGGCAACGGGTTTACAACAACTTCTGTTGCTCCGGTGCTGGCACAACCACCCAGGGTAGCTGTGAATGAATATGTACCGCCCGCAGTCAGCGTTGCCGAAGCAATGGAGGGATTTTCGACGGATGAGGTAAATCCGGCAGGACCAGACCAGCTGAATACAGTTCCGATATCGGTTGTACCTGTAAGGTTTAATACGGAACCTTCGCAGACAGGTGAATTGCTTGCTGCTACTGCTGTTGGTGTCGGATGAACGGCTAATGAAGCAGTATCGCTGAACACAGCCGATCCGCAGGAAGCAAGCACACTCACATCGTAAATGTCAGCATCGGCAGAGGAAATATTGAGAAGAGTTAATGTATCTGTACCGGCACTCGGGTTATCAACGATTGGGATATTCGTATAATTTTTTCTCCATTGGTATGTTAATCCGGGACCTGCTGCAACAACCGAAAATTTTGCTGTTTCCCCGGCACATTTAGCAACATACATCGGATTTGTAACGATGGAAGCACTGGTAACCGTTGAAACGGTGGTGGTGTCGGTAGCAAAACAGCCAAAACTATTTGTTGCCGTAACCACATAGGATGTTGTTGAAGTTTGTGTAAGCCCTACAGGATTTTGCAACGAAGAAGTAAACCCGTCGGGAATGGAAGTCCAGGAATAAGTTGCAGGAATATTCAAAGCGGCAGTAACAGAAATGTTATCCACAGCCGCCACCGCATGAGGAGCAACCCCGTCGTTCAGGTAAGTAAAGACCAGACGTACCGTAGTGCCGGCTAGAGTAGCGGGAAGATTGATGGTGTGCAGGGTATACCCACTGAATATGGTTGAAGTATTATAATACCACAACAGATAATTCACATTGTTATCAAAAGGTTCTACACCCACCACTGGTGTAAAGGCCGGAGTGGTTGTGTATACTTCAAAATAATCATACCCACCATCTATAACTGGCATCTTCAGATAAAACTGCAGCGCAATATTCGTATACCCTGCCGGGATTACTACATCTCTGTAGAAATGGTTTACGGCTGCATTGCCGGTAGCAACGAACCCTGTTCCTACATAAGCAGCATTCAGGCCTTCTTTCACACCGGCAGCCGTTCCGACAAACCAGTTGTTATACGTACCGTTTAATTCAGTCCAGCCGTTTGATAAAAATGTATCTCCCTGATCAAACCCGCCCTCTTTGGTGGGGGAAACGTAAGTGGAGTGTACAAAAGAATTGCTGTTAGAGGTGGAGTACAAATCATAAGGAGTAACCGCATCGCAAACCTGGTAAATGCTGGCTGTAGCCGCTACTGAGGATGGAGAAGGGTTAACGGTAACAGTTACTGTAGCGATTTCAGCACACCCATCGTAAGGTCCACCCGAATTGTCAGTACCGGTTACAGTATATAAGGTAGTTACTTCCGGAGAGGCTGAAACATAAGGTCCGCCTGGAGGTATTGTTGCAGGTGACCAGGTGTAGATATAACCGGAGTTGGTACTGCTTGCATCCAGCAAGGTTGTTCCTCCTATACACATTGCCAGGGGGGCTGCATTGGCGGTAATGGCCGGAGCAGGTGTTACTGTAGCGTCAACCTGTACGCGCGGACCGGCACATGTTTGATAAATCACCCAATTATAGTAATAGTAGCGGGTTCCTGATGTTATAGGGTTGCCATCATAGGTGTTACCAGTGATAGAAAAACCATTGTTTGTATACGGATATGTATAAGATCCTGATCCGCGATAAAGGTTTACATTATAATTCAATGACCATCCTGTTACGCCGGCAGGTACACAGAAACCCAATGGAAGTGTTTTAAGGACGGTGGAACTGACTTCGCCGGCGGTAATTACAAATGACCGGGAATCGACAACAGCGCCCAGATCATCGTTCATCGTTATAATTAATGTGGTGGCTACACCGGGGTATACATCAATTGAACTAATTGTTGATGCCTTGGTTGTGGCGAAAAACATTCCATAAGGACCATAAGGTCCTGATGCCTGAGTGTTTGCAGTCAAACCGACATTGAATGACGTACCGCCGGTAGATGCTTCAACCCAATAGGGTGTTGTGGTTGAAATAACCGGCGTTGTAAAGGATGTGCCGCTTCCGAGGCTTGTACCGCAGGTTGCAGACGGAAACCAGTTCAACGTGGAACCTATATTGGCCGTTGCCCCCAATGTTACTGTTCCTGAACCACAACGGGTGGCAGGAGTTGTTGAGGTAATAGATGGATCATTAACAGTAACCGTTGCAACAGTTGATTCTGAACACGTTGCTGCACCAAGTTTTACCGCCATTTTATAATAGGTAGTACTGGTAAGTACAGGGGTGGAATAAGTGAGAGAAGTTGCATCGGCAATATCGGTAAATATACTGTTATCAGAAGAGTTTTGCCACTGGAAAGTAGCAGTGCCATACCCTGTTGCGGGAGCAATTGTTAATGCTGAAGTGCCACTGATGCACAGTGCAGGCGGTGTTGCAGTAGATGCAGGACTTGCCGGTAAATTGGTTATTACTGATGTCGCTGTATTGATACATTCACCGATTACCTTATGCGCCGTACAGGTATAGGAGTGAATGCCTGCCGAAGTTGATTTGTAGTAAACTGTCAGGAAACTATTTCCGGTGTAAGGGATTGAACATGCTTCATCCTCAAACAGGTTGGTAACGGGGCCCCACAAGTAAGTGTCAAAATCTGAGCCGCCAGTAACAACAGCAAGGGTTCTTACTGCGTTGTTACAAATTGTGGTGTCGGGTCTGACAGTTAATGCCGGAGGTGCGTTTACAGTGGCAAGAACTCCTGTGCGGGGACTGGCACATGTTGCCGTAACCAAACCGCCAAACTTAATATTGGGACGGTACATTCCAACATAGTTATAAGTGGGTGTAGTCATCGCACAGCCCGTTCCGCCATCCTGGTAACCATAGTGGTGACAATTGAATGTGGTGGTAGAATAATAAACACCAGAACCCGTAGAATACCCGGTATTGTTACCCTGGCAAATCTGAAGGATAATATTAGAAGTTCCATCCCATGCAAACGGTGTTGAAAAGGTAACAGTTTGCCAACCGGTTCCGGCGGGCATATAGGAGGCGTTTGTATAAACATCAGTCAGGCCCGTTTCATAAGTTGTAGTTAAAGCGGTTAATGCCGAGGCACCCATTGATACGGTGAAATTGGTCATGGCTGTTGTGCTAACCGATGAAAGATTTAACGCCATTGAGTTTATATTTCCTGCGCCTAACCCGGCAGCAGTTAACTCACTCGCCAGGAATAAAATTTGATTTTTACTGCTTTCCCAATAGGGATAATATGGTGTATAACCTGCTGAGGTTGAAGAAGAAGTACCTGTTCCGATGATAGCAGTGCCGGGACCCGTCGTACTTGCTTCGGTAGAAACGTAAAAACTGGTAGTTGTGCTGATCGGAGGAGTTGTAAATGGTGAACCGGTAAAAAGGGAGGTTCCGCCTGTTGGATTTGCGAACCATTTTAAGGTACCACTGGCGGTTGCAGCAAGTTCTACGGTTCCTGTACCACAACGGGTGCCGGGGGTTGTTCCGGTAATGGTTGCATAATCGCACATGGTTGTTGCATTGGCTGTTACACCGGCAGAGTAGTTCTTTGCAGCATCCACCGAAAATGCTTTATAAAAATACTGGGTTGATGTAGACAAACCGGTATGGTTAAACCCGGAAAGCGGTCCATTGTAAATAACGGTACCGCCACCGGTAATAGGATCGGTGGCAGCATAAGCTGTTCCCTGAACCGGAGTTCCAAAGGTGCTGGTGCTGTTGGTGGCTACCATCACATTGTTGTCGGCAAGGTTTTTCACCCAGGTAAGATCGATTTCATCCTTTGCAACAGCAATTGCTGCAAATAAAGTAGGGTTGATCACCGCAAGCGTTGTTGCGCTGGCAGAAAGGCCGCCTGAATAAAAAGAACCGTCAAATGACCAGACTTTATAATAATACATAGTATTTGCAATGAGACCTGTATGATTTACAGGGCTGGTTGCACCATTATATAACATCGTTCCTCCGGCAAATGATCCTCCAGCCACAGGGGGTGTTCCGGAAGGCGTTCCAAAAGTTCCGGTGAGGTTCCAGACAATGACAACATTGTTGCTTGCTGCATTTAAGCCAAAAGTAAGATCGATTTGCTGTGAACTAAAGGGAGTGGCTGTGAAACTGGTAGGTGGGTCAACAGAAGGTGGTGTAAAGGTATATTCGTCGGCACCAATGTCGGGTGGATTAGACCTGACATCTCCATCAATATCATCAATGGCATATCCTGTTATACCGGCATCACTAACGGGCGAAATAACAGTAGGTTGAATGTGCAGGTTGGTGTTGGCTTCAAATTTCGGATCTCCGGAAACGCTGTTTGCATCCTTGCCACTTGCCGTTTGCCAGCTTGCCAGATCGGTATACCCGGTAGCGCCAATCATGCCGATATATTTAACTCCGGATCCGGTTGGATTTACCCATATATCGTTGTAATTACATGCCTCTAACTGTGTATTGCCGGTTTGAAGGAAGATTCCGATACTACCCAGACCGGTTGCAGATAACAAGCCAAGGTTGTTAACAATAATATTGTCTATAATTTCTGCAGTACTTCCGGTTCCAAGTGATATGCCATAGGAATAAGCACCTGTTTTATTTAAGGTGTTTCCATAAAGATTGATGGAGTTATGGTATACTTTAACCCCGGTTTGTACCGAGTAAAGGTAAATGCCATGAGAGTTATCCCCCAGCGTAGATTGAGCCCATCCATCTCCGGAAATATTGGAGATCATGTTGTTTCTGATCATAATATTCGAACCGGTTGCCCCTGTGGATACAGCAATTCCATGACCACCATAACCGCCGGTACCTGAATAAACCAAAGTTGTAATGTAGTTTTTCTCAATGGTACTATTAATGGTTCCGGTGGCAAACCAGACTGCTTTGTCATCCTGAGCGCCAGTGCCGTCAAAATTTCCAATCAGATTCTTTGAGACAACAGCCCCATCGCAGCCCTGCACATAAACGCCAGTAAATGCAATCGCATTTGCCCCGGAAGTATTCATTAGATTTTCTGTGATTAGTTGACTGCCATTGCCGGCAGCCACAACCGCAATACTGTAAACCCCTACATAGGCCTTTTGAATGCTGTTGTTCTGAATGGTAATATTGCTGAAATATCCGGCATTGCCTGAGGTTGTTCCATCACTGATTATCAGGGCGGTGGATGTATTCACTCCATTGATAAGCACACAATTTTTCACAGTTACCTTGATGATCGGAGTTGTTCCGGTCGAACCGATCAGAATAACATTCGGGGTTGTCGCATAGGAATTGGTGATTGTAAGATCGCGGCTTGTTCCACCAGAATTCGAACCATCAATGACAAAATAATCAGTAAGGATTTTAAAAATCGGGCCACTGGTTAAAGTTCCTGTGATGGCAGAAGTTACACCGGTATTTGGTTTTATCGTGACCGTGTTGGTGGCATTCGATCCAGGATTGCGATTAATTACCAAAGGGAATGTTTCGGCTGGGTTTGTGTAGCTGGCATCCAGTAATAAAAATGTGAGCGGACCGCATAATTCTTTGGCATTAAGGTCAGCAATAGCGGCGGTTAAGGTCGCATAGTCACCCGAAACACCAACTGTTTTCGAGCCACACAAGGTGCCAAGAATGGTGTAGGTACTTGGTGCGGCAGGGCCGGCAGATGCCAGCGGGGGGGTGGCAGTAACAGTAGCTCCTGCCGGGAAAGAACCCACATTGGGGGTAGCAGCGTTATCCTGGGCAACAATGAAATAGGAAACGACATCGGCTGCAACCACACCCAAACCAAAATCATAGGTATAATTACTTCCCGCAATGGAAGTCGGGGCAACCGGTCCGGTGTATGCGCCTGAATTTATTTTCCAGTAAAGCACGGGTTGGTTGGCACCGCTGCCTACTCCCGAAGCATCAGTAATGGTGGCCACAAGGGTACGGGATGCGATGGAGGCTGTGTTTGGGAGGGGGGTGTAAACAATGGAGGGAGGGGTTAAATCCAAGGGCATTCCGTCAAATTCGTCAGCGCCGATATCGGGTGCTGTACCACCGCCATTGACCTGAACAGGATACCCCGCATTACCCTGGCGGATATCACCCTCATAATCGTCGGTAAAGGTGGCAATATTTGCAGCACCGCTTTCAAGCTGGGTTGGTGTTGCTGTGCTGATATGCAGGAAAGTTGCATCAGATCCGGTTGTGCTGACAAAGGCAGGATTTTCACCCTTTGAGGCCTGATCCCGGTTCACCATGAATGTTTTTAAATCAGCAATTGTGTTTTTGGGATTTGTAACGGTACTCGTTCCTTCTACATAGGAGAGGTGGTTGTTTGTCCCGGATGCTGGTTTACACCAAAAATCGTTGTTATTTGAGGTGGTGGAATAATTTGCCGGAACAGTGGCTGCTGTACCGCCCGATCTTCTTAAACAGGCAGAAATGCCATTGGTGGCAACATTTGTTGCTTCCTGTGCAGGTGTTGACAGATTGACAAGGATGTTGTTTCTCTGGTTGAAGGCAGTGGCAGTACTTGAGAAATACACGCAGGAAGTGCCGAAGGTTGTTGCTGAACTGCTGGTGGCATTCAGATAAACCGTATTGTAATATACATTGTAGGTTGATGTTGCACTGCCATAAATACCATTGATGGCGTTTAACCCGGTGGCGGCAGTTGCACGCAGATCACCTACATAATTATTGTATAAATTATTGGTGGTTCCACCACCAATATAAATACCATAAACAGCAGCTGCGGCACCAAATCCCGAAATGTCATAAATTTTATTTTTATAAATATTTACAGCTGCACTTGAACCGGATTGATAGAAAGCATAAATAGTAGCAGCCCCGTTAATTGTATAAATTTTATTGCCACTTATGTCAAGGGCATTTGGAGAACTTGCGGCAGCCTGATAAATGCAATATATTGTGGCGGTTCCACCTCCGGAACTCAGGTTATAAATAGTATTGTTCTGGTAAACTTTGTTTCCGGAAATTCCATATTCCCTGATGCCTGCAATTGTTAAGGATCCGGTCGATGTAGATGTCAAATTAAATATGGTGTTACCATTCGCAGTAACATTAACGCTTGAACTATTTCCGTAAATCCCATAAATTCCTGAAGCAGAAGTAGCATGGTTAATAGCTAAATTTGAGATGATATTGTTGTTAAATGTTGCAGTAGTCGGACTCATCATGTGTATAGCGTAAAGAGCCCCGGAACCTGTTCTTGTAATGTTGTTCAGCGTATTGCCATTAACAGATAATGTTGTTGCCGCACCGGAATAAATACCATAATGGATGCCGGTTGTTGTAACAGTTGCAATGTTCCTTACCGTATTGCTATTGATGTTGATGGTGTTGGACGATGCTGTAGTTGCATTGTAAATGCCGTAGAACGTGCCAGTGGATGATGTCATCGAAATATCAGAAATGAGATTACTGTTGATATTACAGGCAATTGCAGCAGTTGATTGCGCTCCCAGATAGATGCCCTGGAAAGCGCCTGCAACACTACCCAGCAAGGTAAAAGTGCCAGTGCCTGCATTGGTGGCATAACCGATTGTATTGGAGGTGATTTGAATATTATTCCCGTAGGTGGCATTGACAAAATAAATACCATACATTATTCCTGCAGCTGTAAAGGTACGGGAGGCAGTCTGATATATTTTATTGTTGGTGATGGTCCAGTCGGTGTTGCCTGTCAGGGCATAAATACCTGCACAACCCCCGGTCAAAAAGTAGTCGTAAATTTCGCAGTTATTGATCGTTATGCCGCTGTTTGCGAAGTTTGCATTGGTCGTGGTGCCGTTTGCAAAGATCCCCTTTGAGGGCAGGTTTGTTCCGGCAGGGCCGATTTTACAATAAGAGATGGTATTGTTGTCATTGCCATTGGTGGTTCCTGTGCTGATAAAGATATTACCGCCATTTGTTCCCAGCGGTACAGCAGCAGATCCGAGGATGGAACAGTTTGTAATGATATTATTTGAAGCATCTGCAATAAGCCTTATGGTAGAGGTAAGGGCAGTTGCAGAAGTACTTAAATTGGAGATTGTCAAAGAATTACCCCCGGTATTTAATCCATCAATGGTGACCTTGCTGGCGCCATTTAAATTAATCATTGGTGCGGTCGCCACGGTTCCGGAGACAGTTCGGGCCCCGACAGGATTAATGGTAAATGATTTCCACAAACCGGCATTCAGTGAATTGGTACCGGCTTCTGTAGTTACATCTGCGGTAATAGTGATTATAATGTCTTTGCCGCTTTGATCTGCAGCATTAATGGCAGCAAAAGCACCTAAAGCGTTGGTGAGGGTTGCATAAGTTGCATCGGCACCATTGGAACCGGAAACGGTGACCTGTCCGAGAGAGATACCGGAAATCATTATAACTGCCACTAAAATGAGTAATAGTCTTTTCATAATTATTTGGTTTTGTGTTTGGTTACAAAAAAAATAAATACTTGCGGGAAAATATATAATGTGTTTGTTTTTTGATACGGGAGAGATGGCAGCAGAAGAGGAGGAACCGGAGTTTAGTATATCCTTATGCCATTTCCATGAACCAAAGCCGGTTACCTTGGTTGACTGGGCCAATACCCGAATGATCGGGGGCGTTGCAAGCCGTTTTCCCTTTATAAGGAGGGGCAGAAGCCTGTTCCGGGTCAATTTGAGCAATGGTGGGTGACCAGGGAACGATGCATGAAAAAAAAGGTGGCTGGTAGAATTTTTTCATAAAACAGGATACATTAAATGAATAAATATTTGGTTGCAAGATATAAAAAAGCGTACCACAAATTTCTCTGTAAACAGGTTGTGTGTACGAATTCAGGAATTCATACCAATACAGTAATTAACACACACAAAAACAGGTAAATATAATTGTCAAAGAGCGTAAAGTAATAATATTTTTAATGATTTTTAAGAAAATCAGGAAGTTATTATTATATTTGAAAATGAATAGAGGTATCAGGTCAGGTGTTTTTCTTCTATAAGTTTCTATAACGGTGCATAAACGGGTATAACGTGGTTGAATTGAAAAACATAATTCTCATGCTGCAGGTATACCAGTCAGCATTGTTTGCGGTTTTTTCTTTTGTCCTGTATTTCCGTCATGGCAATTATTCAAAGAAATACCTGGGATGGTTTATGATATTAAGTGCCGCGTTTGGCATTTACAGGGGGGCGTACACTCCGGGTTTTTACCATTGGTTCTGGTATCTATTCCCCATTGGCATACCACTGTTTCTCTCCTTTTTTCCGACATTTTATTTTTATATCAAATCACTGATCATCAGGGAATATCATTTTTCAAGAAAAGAATACCGCCACTTATGGCCGGCAATTATTCTTTTTTCTCTTTCGCTGCCTTACTATGTCATATCCGGTGAAAAGCGGGAGTCGTTTTTCTCCCAGGGAACAGGATTGCTGGAGAGCCAATGGCTGACTTATTTAAAATACACCTATTATTTCTTTATATATGGATACTTTAATTTCCAGGTGGTTCTCTATTCCATTAAAATAGCAAGGTTATATAAAATTCATAAAACAAATCTGGAATCATCCTTTTCATTTAAGAATTCCATCCAATTATCATGGGTTATTATTCTTACGGTGATGATTGTTGTTTTTCTGATACTTCTTGATTTGAGTTATTTATTGGGAAAGACCCGGCATGATTATTATCATATCTGGATCAATCTGATTATGCTTTTGATTATTTTACTTTTTGGCATCTTTGGCATCCTTCAACGGGATATTTATCCTCACCATGAACTGGCATTTATTGAACCGGAGGAGGAAGTCAAACCGGTATCCGTGATCATCGAAAGCGGAAAGGCTGACCAGGAAACGGTCGATATTGTGATCATGCAGCACGGTACAAAGATAAATCCCGAAGTGGTTTCAGGTGATGACGATGATAGTTCCAGGGTAAAAAAGTATGCAGGGTCGGGGCTGACAGAACAGCAGAAAAAGGTGTTAAAAAAGACACTTGAAAAATTAATGAAGGAGAAACTATTTCTCAACGAAAAACTCACCATCGACGATATGGCTGACAAAATGGAAACCAATTCAAAATATCTTTCACAGGTAATCAATGAATCACACAATCAAAATTTTTACACCTATATTAATGCATTCAGGATACAGGAGGCGCAAAAGTTGCTAAAGGACAAGTATCATCAGAAATATTCTATTCAGGGTATTGCGAGATTGGCAGGTTTCTCCTCAAAATCATCGTTCAACGAAGCCTTCAGGCGTGTTACCGGTATGACGCCCAGTGAATATCAGGAAAAGAAATAGCGAACCCGGCTGATGTCAGTCTGAAAAATAGATCAAAGCGTTATCTGCAAGTCCGATTAATATCAGAACCACCACAAAAAATATCACCTGATAACGGCTTGTGAATATTTTTTTATCTGATCTCCTGATGTGTGGTTTACGAAATATTTTTAAACGGGGATCATACAGGACGATTGCTAAATAACCAAGACTCAGTAAAAACACACGCCAGTAAAAGTTGGTGAATTGCAGGTTAAACAGCATGAGAATTATTATGCCATATATCCATGGTTTGAGAAAAACAGTTTTAATGAAAATCTTCTGGGATTCAACATTATCACTGAATACAGACGCATAGGTTGTTTTTAAAAACATTCGGAGCCAGAACCGGCTGAAGATAATCAGGATCATAAGAACCACCAGGGCAATGACCCCCCTCACCAGGTCATCGCCGATCAACCATTGAAAAGCCATCCCGAAACTTTCGTAAAAGAAAACACCTGCTATCATGCCGCAAGGCAAAGCATTAACCATTAAAAAAGCTGTCCAGGTTAATGCGAGCTTGGTTTTCCAGCCGAAATCCATGATTCTTCCGAGTATGAAGAGCAATATAAAACCGATAAAAGAAAGAATAACCGGCCCCGAACCGAAAACGAAACAGACCAGAGCCACTGACCAGGAGGAACTGCTCTCAGATAAAAATGAGATCCGGAACAGGCTGTATTGAAACGCAATAGAATTCAGGTTTAACAGAATGGCCGTGTAAAGGGTCAGTAAAAACTGCATGAATAAAGCGGCAAAAACAAAAAGGAGAGTGGAAAAAACACTAAGTTCAAAAAGGGCCTTTGATGATAAAGGGCCTTCAATAGGTTTGTGATTTCCGGGCTGGTGATTTTTGTCGATCAAAGGTAACAACTGCTCAGGGTCTTATTTTTGCAACAAAAGCAGAAGCATTTGCATCCAGAAAAATGAGATCAGGCGAATTAACAGCACCACTCCCATCCACATCGCTGGTGATGTACCCTGTTGCGAAGTTAGCGGCATCATTGTCCACAGCAACCAAGTCGGCGGCATCCACCTGTCCATCCTGGTTTACATCACCGGCATACATGCCGAAAATGTTGTTACCCAATGATTTCAAAGCGTTGCCATAAGCCTGGGATGCAGCGATGCTGAAGTCGTAAAAAATCAATGTGCCAGTGAAAGGAACCGGTATGGCACTCCATACCTCAATGCTGTTGCGATGTTTGACGACGATGTAATACGATCCGGAAGCCTCGGACGGAACCGTAGGAACAGACAGTGTGCCATCGGTATTCAGGTCCACATTGGCAAAAGTATAGGCAACATTGTATGGTGCAGTACTTTCGTGTAACTCAATGGTAACCTGATCGGCAATACCGGGTGCGAATTGAGCGCCTGATGATCCCTGGGCCTGATTCATAGAAACATCCCCTGCGATTTTCAGACCTTCCAGGAAAACTACAAGATCGAGGGTTTTACTGGGACTGGCACTTTCTCCTGTAAATGTGCCGAAAGAACTGATTCCGGTGGCAGTAAGATGGTGGAGGGTTGTGTTGGCCGCATTATATACGGAAACAGGCAATGGCAATACCCTTACGCAGTAAAGATCACTCTCGGCTCCCACCACATCAGCGGGGACATAATTGAATTGGGCATTGCATGAGAAAGCGTTTATCCCGGAGGAGGTAACTGTCCAGTTACGTTTAAGATAACTGGCAACGCTACCTGAAAATGGTATATTGGCGAGTTTAACACCTGCGTAGGCAGCGGTAAAAGTACCGGACGTAAAGCTGAGGGTAACAGGGCTGTATTCGGCAGTCCCGGTATTATCTCCAACCGGGTAAGTAAAGCTATTTGTTGTTGTAAAAGATTTCCTTAGTTCCCCGTTACCTGAAGCAACGATCATATTTGCAGCCGAAGGAGTTCCGCCAATAACGGCAGTTGCACCCAGCAAAAGGTTGCTGTTTCCAAGGGAGAACAAACCATTCGTGAGGCTAAGTGTTCCGTTGATGGACATGTCACTTCCAAGATTAACACCTGCTGCGTTGTTGATATTCAGGGTAGATAATGTTCCCGCAGTGATGGTTCCGCCACCGGAAATTGTCTGGAGCGCTGACCCGTTCAGGTTGACCGTACCCCCTGGAGAAGCGGGTGAAAATGTAAGTGTTGCGCCTGGCGCTACATAAATATTCCCTTTAATAGAATGACCCGGAGTTGCGGTCATGTTAAAATTGAAGGTACCATTTGTAATGGTGAGGTTATCAAGTATCCCGGCAGCAGTACCGGAAGAAGTTACCGCTAAAACCTGGTCAATTTCTACATTGGCATACGTTCTTCCGGAAAAGGCCGGTGTTATTGATGCAGTTGCTGTTCCCACTGCCTTATATAAACTTCCGGTTTGAAAAACAACCACGCTGTTAGGCTGGGATGCTCCAAAAGGATTACTCCCTGCCACTGCAAGATATGTTGATCCTGATGCAAAAAAGATAGAATTCAGATTTGCAGTGCCAAACGGATTACCTGAAAAATTAAGTCCGGCCGTAAAAATTGCACCGCTGGTAAATGTTATTGCGCCTAAGTCAACAGCAGTTAAACGATGTGCAGTGGCAGCGGTGGCAGAAAATGACATGGTTCCGCCAATGCTTCCTGTTGATCCGGCTGGCAGATTGATCGTTATGGCATTAATGGCATTCAGGTTTAATGCACAGCCTGCAGGAATAGCCAAATCGGTTCCTGTTGAACCTGCAACAGTTAGTATTGCAATACCAGCGCTTTGCAGATTAACCACCGTGTTATTTGAAAGTACAAGCTGACCGATGGTTTGTGTCGGAACTGCTGTCACAGTTTTGGTGGTTCCATCACTAAACTGGAGGATATCATTGGTTGCCGGTGTGGTGCGGGATGGTGTCCAGTTAGCAGCTTCAGTCCATAAGCCATTATCGGCACCCTGCCATGTATAGGGAGTAATGGTGGGTGAAAGTGTTGTGGCATTTGCCGTGGGTACAGTGACCGGGGTGTTGTCAGTTTTATAGTCAATACTGGTACCTGAGTTGGTATATGGATAAATTTTAAAGTAATACTGTGTGCTGGCATCAAGGGTTGTCCATGTATAATTTTGCACACCATGAGCGACATGCACCACCCCGCTTCCGTCGGCCAAAACTGCATCATCTGCAGGGTCGGTACCATCAACAGGATCAGCAAAAGTACCTGTTTTGTTTCCAAGGATCAAAAATCCTAACGCCGGCTGGGTACCGTCATTATCATTCCAGGTTACAGTGATGTTTGAAGAGTTGGGGGCGGTGGCTGTAAAAGCAGTTGCATGGTTAGTAGGTTCACCATATAATGTTGTGAAACTTCCCTCTGCCGAAAGCGTTGTTCCGATACTATTTGTCGCATAAGCGGCATAGTGGATAAGGGTATTTGAAGTCAGGGTAGTTCTTGGATGTGTAAAAACACCTGTTGCTGCTGTTCCTTCAGCCAATTTGTTGTCGCTGATGGTTACCGGAGAAGAGGTACTCCATAAAGTTCCCCGTTCTGTGATGGCACTTCCACCATCGGAGGTGATATTTCCACCTAGTGTGGCAGAAATCGCGGTTATTGCTGTAGCGGTAGGTGATGTTACAACAGGAGCAACAGCTCCGGAAGGGGTTGCCTGAACGAGCGGGTTTGTAACATTAGTGCCGGAGTTATATTTTTCGCTGCCGGAACCACCGTTGTATTCACAAACATGAACAGTATAATCGGTTGAAGCTGTCAATCCTGTTATGGCAGCGGAGGTGCCTGTTCCATTATACACACAATACCAGCCGGTTGATCCTATTTCTGATCCGATTGAACCAAAAATCGGATTGGCTGTGTAAGTAATGCCATCTGCCGGTGCGGCATTGCCGGTATTGCCCTGCTTCACAAATACAGCACGGCTTGAGCCGTTTCCGTTTGTCCAGTTCGCAGTGAAACCGGTAGTTGCCAGGAGGCTGAATGTGAGGGTATCTGCCTGAATGGTTGGCGCAGAAAGAATCCCGACAATATCTTCCCAGGTTGTGGCAATCCTGATTCCATCGAGTTTGAGGGTAGGAGCCGCAGTGCTGCTGCCCTGTCGTAAACAAAAACTTGTTAGCTGAGCGGGGTCGGCGGTACCATTGTCGGCGGGTAAGGTAATGATCGTGGGAGTGGGCTCTGCCGAATGAAGTGCCGGATCTATAAAAAGGGCACCAATATCATTTGTCACTCCTGCGACAAAAGTATATTTAACAACAAGAAGATAAGTAGTTCCTGGAACATAATTGAATCCGGTATAACTTATATTTGCTGCGGTTGAAGATTTTGAAACGCCAAATGCAAAATTTGCGGAGGAAGCATCTTTCTTGATCCAAATCCTTCCGGCAAAAGTTGATGCCGCTGCACCGGATGTTGCTGCAAAGTGGGCCATATAATCGCCGGTTGTTTGCGCAGTAGTAACATTCACAATAAATGAAGCATACAAAGATCCGGCGTTTTGGGATGCAAACACCGTATTATCGTCCTCTCCTGAGGTAGCCATGGTTACCTCGTTACCAATGCCTGAGGAAAGGTAGCCGGGATAGAGAATTGAAGCAGCAGTAACCGTAATCGGTGCGGTACCGCCGCCGCTGTGAGAAACCCATCCATTGTTGGTAAGGAGTGATGAAAGGGTATAATTGAAATTTTCAGAAAAAGGCAAACCCGGGGGAGCTGCGATACCGGTACCGGTTACTGCTAAATCCTGCTGGGTAGCGCCTGTACTGGTATGTGTAATGTTTCCGGAATATAGCTGGATCAACGTTGGAGAAAAGCGAACAAAGATGGTGGCGTTTACTGTACCGCTCGTTGGGGTAAGGGAAATAGTGTTTGGGTTTGCAATAAAACCGGAACCTGTGGTGGCGGAAATTTCAAATCCGACGGGAGGGGTAATTATAATGTCAGCAGTAAGGTTAGACCCTGATACAATATACGTTTTTTCGGCTGACGAACTATTAATGTATTGATTGCCAAAAGAGGTAACAGTTCCAACGGTTATGGTTGGCATCAAAGACTGTATAAAGGAAAACGGGGTGCCCACATTGGTGGTTCCATTGTTTAACTGAACCTGAATGCTGATTCCGTCAGCACCATCGATGATGGCAGGGAGTGTAGCTGGAAAAGTTGCCACTCCGCTGGCATTTGTCAAAGCCAGTACACTCACGTTATTGGTTGTTGCAGTAAGTGCAACGCCATCAATGGTATATATTTCGGCAGTGGTTACATCGTTGTTTGTGATGGTTACATCATACATAAAGGTATAACCGGAAACCAGGTTGTTATACTGGTCTTTTGCAGTACAGGTTATGGTTCGTGTGATATTCTGGGCCAATGCGGAATTTATTGTTGCGGTAGAATTTGCAGTAGGAACTCCCGCAAGGATCACCTGGGTTACAGGAGCATTGGTATATCCGATGGCTTCGACAGTAATATTTTTAGTGCCGGTGGTGGTTAAAAGTAAATTTCCACCGGAAGGTTTTAACTGGATATTTCCGGCGGTAATAAAATAATCTGTTGTTAATGTGAGCGCGGTACCTCCGATTTTAACTGCGTTGATGTTTGCTCTCCATGAAGGATCATCAGTAAAGGTTATGTCGATATTGTTGTCGACATTGTTATTTGTGCCATCTGGGGTAAGCACTGGCGGGGTTAATAATCCACTGCTTATTGTTGCATTCACACTTACATCATCAATTGCCATCTGATGGTCATTTCCGGCATCGTTCAGGTCATCCCACCGAAGCATAATTTCATCTCCGGCAGCAATCGACACCGTAAGGTTAACAGTAATGTTTGCAACCCTGTTTGCAGGGGCATTTCCATCGAGGACAGCGGCGGCGGTTGCTCCAAAAACCGGACTTGTAAATGTTGAAGATGCAGGTGTCCAGGTTCCGGTTACAAGGCTTGTTACAGTTACCCCGGTTTGGTAAAACAGATTCAGCGTGTGTGCTGCTGCATTATTTTCTTTACGGTATTGTTCCCCTGTCCAGATTATGGTAATTGAGGTTATGGCACTTCCTGTATTATTCTTCAGCCGCCAGCCAACATACCCCTTTCCAACACCAGATGCACCGGTATATCCGTTACTGGGGGCATACCCCAGTGCCCTGTCTGCCAGGGCATTTGTTCCTAATACACCAAATGAATAAAGGCCGGCAGCAGTTGTAGCTCCTGTATTCACTCCGATAGTTGTTATGGAGGCCGTTGCATCAGTTCGGGCGTACCAGCCGGTGAGGGTGGTGTTATCCGTCCAGGTTCCTGCAGTGGTTCCCAATGAAGAAAAATCCTGCGTATAATTTGTACCTCCGGCTGCAATTGAAAACTGAGCCCATCCATTTAATCCGGATAAACAAGCTAAAACTGTAAACAGTAAGGCTGCAAAACTGTGCTTAAAGAGTAATTTGTGAATCATAATGGTTTAGTTTTCAGGGTAAACTATGTATTATTTAGGTTTGTTGTTCCGGATGTGATGACATAATTTGGCAGGGAAGTGATGTTGACCGGGTTTTATCACATAATACCCATGTGTCGGACAAGGGGTTCAAAGATATAAAAAAAGTCATTTAAAAAACAAGCATGTTGTCAAAAGTAAATATTTAACAATTAGTTATTTTAAGTTGCCTGCCCTGAAAGGAATGATGCCGGTGAAAAACCGGAACTCAGGGTGTTATCTTTGCCACAAAAACAGCCGCATTTGCACCCACGAGTTGTATATCCGCCAAATTGACAACGCCATCACCATTCACGTCATTCGAGAAGTAACCACTGATGAAGTTTGCGGCATCATTGTCCATGCCAATCATGTCACCTGCATCGATAATGCCATCCTGGTTCACATCGCCTCCGAATAATACATATTTTCCGGACATGAGTTTCAGATTATTCCCAAAAGCCTGTCCGGGAGAACTGCTGAAGTTATAACTTATGGATGCACCACTGAAAGACAATGGGCTGGCATTCCAGGTTTCAAGGTGGTTCCGGTGTTTCACAACGATATAATAACTCGAACCCAGTGCAGCAGGAATCGTAACAGATGCCGAGCCATCCAAATTTACATTGGCTGTATAAGGGCCACCTGCCAGTGAATAAGGAGAGGTTGAGTTATGGAGTTCCAGTGTGATCTGGTCGGCTATGGTACCAGGGTATTGATCGCCGGTGGCATTTTTTGCCTTATTCATGGTGGTGCCGTTGAAAAGGCCTTCCAGAAAAACGGTAAGGTTCAGATTTTTGTAAAGACTCAATATATTGACGTTGTAGTCTTCGGTTTCGCCGTAAGTATAATTTGAACAGGCATCAAAGGCACTGTTATTCCATACTTCTCTTACACGCATCCTGGCCGGACCGGTTGTTGCAGTGGCAGGAACCGTGAAACCAATGGTTCCGGTTGCCGGTTTTGCTGCAATAATCACATTTCCCAGTTTCTCGGAGGTTTCAAAAGCCCCGTTCTGATTGTAGTCAATCCAAACGGAGATATTGTTACCACTGGTATAGGTTCCGGGACTCAGGGTAATGGTGTAGGCGTTGCCTGGGGTCAAATCTGTAGTTAAACTGCTGTAATAGGTGTAATAAGGGCTTAAGGAGGCACTTGTAGAATTGTTTATGGTTCCAAGCTGTACAAGGGAAATATAATCACCGGCACTGGTACCCGTTGTATAGGTGGGAATGCAGTAAGTGAATGGAACCACATTGATGTAATTTGTTTTTACCTCCGGATCAGAACCGTAAGCATTGGTAGCGATGAGGCTTACCGTATATTGTCCCAATGATGTAAATTGCACCTGCGGGTTTTGCGATGTGGCGGTGGTTCCACCCGTATAAACCACGGTATTCGGGCTGAAACTCCATACCCAGGAAGTTGGAAAATTGGTTGACTGATCCGAAAATGTTACCGTTGAATTAATCGCGGGAGATGTTGAAGATGCGGTGAATTGTGCAACAGGAGGGATTGCTGTACTGTAGCAACTGATTGCTGCAGCCCATCCCGTACTTGTAACACTGGCATCTGAATGAAACCGGAAGGTAAGTGCTCCGGAGGCATTTGATGCCGTAACGGTTCCGGGGCTTGTGGTTCCGTGATATTTGCCGATAACGGGGGCAGAAGTATTTATCCCGTTATAGATCGTCAGCGTGTCGTAACCCAATTCGGTACTAAACGAACTGAAAGTAAACCTGATCAATGCCCCGGTGGTTGCCGGTAAAAATGTTTCGGTAAAGGTTTCATTATCCAGATAAGCGCCTGCAGATCCGCCCGAATCATAAAAATTACCGGTGCACGTGGTAACTGTTCCATTGGTGATGTTAAATATTGGATCGGTTACGGTGATATAATTGGTTTTAGTTTGGATAACAGAGCCGTTCACAGTTAAAGTAACGGTTTTTTGCCCGGTTGTGTTGTAAGTTACCACATGAGGGCCCATGGTACTGGCAGTTGCCGGTGATGCGCCGGGACCGAAATTCCAGGACCAGGATGATATTCCACAAGTGGATGCATCTGTAAAAGTGGTTGAATTTCCAACAACCAGGGTAGTTAAACTGGCAGTAAAATCAGCGTTTGCTGCATTTACTGATATATAATTGGTTTTGGTCATGGTGTTGCTGCCCTGGGCATTGGTGGCGGTTAATGCAATGGTATAATTGCCATATGCGGTGAATTTAATATGTGGATTTTGCGATGTGCTGGTTGTTCCATCCGTGTATACAAAAGTGGCAGGTGTAACCGACCACGACCAGGAGGCAGGAATTCCCGTGGTTTGATCTGTAAAAATTGCAGTAGCGTTCAGGCAGGGTTTGGTGTTGTTTGCCGAGAATTGAGCTCCGGGGACAACAGGTCCAAAAAGAAAAGATGCTATCCGGGTTTTCCAGCTGACACTGCCTGAAGTCTGAATATATTCGGTGGTGTACCAAAAGGTTGCGTCATCAACAGGATCGACCGACATCATACTGTAATCGCCCCATCGGGCAGCCGTACCAGACTGGTAGCCTGTACCGGCCATGATGGTTTGTTCGGCAAAAGTCATTTGTCCCAAAGGGTCACCGGCTAACCTGCCGGTGTATCGGATTGAAGGGAAGATAGTAGCATCTGATGCAGAATATCCAAGCGCAATGTCACCGCTGGCATTCATGGCTATACTGCCCATCCACCGGTAAGTAGCATCGGGAGAATACGTTCCCTGCTGATAAATTGACCATCCGCTTCCCGTATTTCTCAACTCATACCAGCGAATACCAGCCCTGCCGGTTCCGTTGGCATCAACGGTGTGATTTGTCACCATCGACCGGTGATCGCCAAAGTTCCGGTATTGCAGGCGGTACATCAAGCGATCACCCAGAGCTTCCAGCAAAACAGTACTGCCCGATTGTGGAATGACATTGCCATCAACAGTATTAAAGGAAGCCGTAACAAGGCTTGCCGCTTCTGAAAAAGTTGAATTCGTGGTGGTGGTCCAGTCAACATGAAAATTCCATATTTTTAAATACCGGGTGGTTGTGGAAGACCAGTCATTAAAATAGGAGAAGTAGTTTGGCTCATTGGCAACAGGTGCTGTTGTGCCGTCCCAATCGGCTGGCAGCATGCCGCCCGGGTCGCTTGCGGCTCCCAGGTCGAAGTAAACCATCCGGGCTGTCGGATCGCCGGTGAGCATTTTCGAGCGTTCGAAAGCACATGCGCCAACGCCGCCCCAACTCGAGCCGCTGATAAACTGGTTAATGGCCATGTAATAACCATCGGGCCAAACGCCGAATTTCGGATAATCGGGCATTTTACTGCCGAATTCAAAAACATACCGGTGCCAGGCCCCGGTAGGATCATCAGTTTGTGAAATGGCGATCAGCATAGCATACTGAGTTGTGTTCGGCAATGAGAATTGTGAAATCATCCATCGGTTTGCAGCCTGATCGTACAATACGATAGGGTCGCCATTGTTTGTGTTATTCCATGGAGAAGGAATCCCAGTCCAAATTGTACTGAGATTAGCGGGACCATAAAGAGAGGTGCCTGTTTTATTCCATATCTGAAAACCAAGGTTAACTACCTGAACATAATGGCCAGGGCCAACATCTCCTTGTGTGTCGGGCGGATAAACACCCCACGTATTGCTGATCCCGTCAAAATTCTGAATAGGGGCCATCGGCACAGGCATGTTATCTTTGACAGCTTCCTGCAGCGCAGGATCTTGTGTTTGTAAAAACTTATTCGGGGGTAGATTACGCGATTCATGCAAGTTGGTTTCGTTTTCAACCTCATCTTCATTGGTTTCCGCACGCACGGGCCGGGGGGAGATCACTGGCAGGTCAAGCAGTGAGGGAATCGCATCAGAATAGACGGCTTTTTTCACGGTAGTGGGTTGAAAAATCTTTTGCTGGGCAAAAATTGAATCCGGATGGATGGTAACAGATAGCAACAATGCAAGAATGATGTTTTTCATAAGAAAACGGATTTTGATATTATGGTCTATTGGGCATGTGATACTGATGTTGCTGAAATCATGGAGTTAACTTTGCCACAAAAAATGTGGCATTTGCACCGGCCAATTCTAAATCAACCAAATTTACAATGCCATCGCCATTTACATCACTGGCGAGGTAACCACTGATGAGGTTTGCGGCGCCATTGTCCACAGAAACCAGATCGCCGGCATCCACAATTCCATCCTGGTTTACATCGCCGGCAAAGATGACAAATTTCCCCGACACCGGTTTGAGATTATTCCCAAAGGCTTGCCCGGCAGCACTGGTGAAGTTGTAACTCATGCTGGCACCACTGAACGACAACGGGCTTGCATTCCATGTTTCAAGGCTGTTGCGGTGTTTCACCACAATATAATAACTCGAACCCAGCGAAGCAGGTACGGTTACAGATGCGGTACCATCGGTATTTACATTGACGGTGTAAGGTCCTCCGGCAATCGGATATGGTGAGGCTGAATGATGCAATTCCAGGGTGATCTGGTCGGCCACCGTACCGGCGAATTGATCCCCGGTGGCATTCTTTGCCTTGTTCATGGTTGTGCCGTTGAATAAACCTTCGAGGAAGAGGGTAAGGTTTAACACCTTATCAACAACTCCTTCCTGTGTCACCGTTGTCACCACAGGGGTCAGCCCGGCTACGGATACTGTTAGGGTTGCCACTCTGGGTGTTGTGGAAATATTTTGCAGATAAACAGATGTAATCAATCCGTTTCCGGTACCTGCGTTTGTAACGGTACACCAGGGTTGATTGCTGGATGCCGTCCAGCCGGTGTTTGAGGTCACATTGAAAACCGTGTTTCCGGCGGGGGGTGTAACATTTTGGTTTGTGGGAGAAACCGATAAAATTTTCGCTGTTCCTGTGATGGAAACATCGTCGACACAAACGCCATATCCCCAGCAGGCATTACCTTCAAATGCGATGTAACAGGTACTCTCTGTATTTGGCAAATTCAGCGTTTCCTGGGTCCAGGTTGTTATATTGGAGGAATATTTGGCCAGCTGTATCCAGGTACCTGCGAATGAAGTTTTATAGAAAACAATCAGTGTATCCTGGTCGGGGCTGTATAAGGATTGTACATGCCAGAATTTTAACTGGGGACTGATCAGGGATGTGAGGTTGAAAGGAGGTGTTATCAACCTGGTTTTGTTGCTCTGTGATGTAACATCCTTCAGGCAGGCATTTAAGTTGCCCCCATGGGCGGAAACGGGATTTATGGTACCGTTGCCGGAGATAAAAGTCCAGTTAATGCCTGAACTGTTTACCTGTTCCTGTATCCAGCAGGCAGGGATGCTTCCGCCATTTTCAAACCCTTCATTCCATGGAAAAGATGAAACCGGTCCGCAGGCAGTGATAAAAGTGAGATCTATGCCATAAGAAGTCCCGGAAGCATTGGTGGCGTAAGCACGGATATGATAGGTCGTACTTGGTGACAAGCCGGTAAGGGAACTGGTAAAAATACCGGCTCCGGTTCCATCAGTGGTGTGATTGCCGGTAATCGCCGGGTTGGCACTGGTACCCCAGCAAACGCCGCGTGCCGTAACGGAGGATGATCCAGGGGAGGTAACATTTCCTCCCGAGATGGCTGTGGTCGGAGAGATGGAAGTAACGGCAGTGGTTGTAACTATAGGTTGTGCGGGAGCGTTGCCTGTGATGGAAACATCATCAATGCAAACCCCGTAACCATATTTTGCATTTCCTTCAAAGGCAATATAATAATCGTTGGTTCCCCCGGGCAAGGTGATTGTTTCCATGGTCCATGATGTGATACTCGCCGTATAGGTTGCCAAAGCAGTCCATGTGCCGGTGGTGGAGGTCCGGTAATAAACGATCAGCTGGTCCTGGTCTGGCGTCCAAACCGCCTGTGTATGCCAGAAAGTAAGGGTCGCCCCGGTTATTCCTGACAGGTTGATCTGGGGCGAAATAAGCCTGGTTTTATTATCAGTGGCAGTAACATCTTTCAGGCATGCATTGAGGGTGCCACCGTGTGCTGATACAGGGTTATTATTTCCACTGCCAGTGATAAACGTGTAATAAATGCCCGAACTGTTTACCTGCTCTTGTGTCCAGCATGCTGGAATGGTCCCGCCGTTTTCGAATCCTTCATTCCATGGGAAAGATGAAACCAGCCCGCAAGTAGTCGTAAATGTCAGATCGGTACCATAATAGGTTCCGTTGGCATTGGTGGCATAAGCCCGCACATGATACAGGGCGCTGGCTGATAATCCGGTGATGGAACTGGTAAACACACCTGTACCTGTTCCATTGGTTGTATGGTTGCCGGAGGCCACAGGATTGGCGGTTGTGGCCCAGCATACCCCTCTTGCCGTAACGGGCGAGCCGCCGTCGGAAGTGACATTTCCGCCCGAAGTGGCTGTAGTTTGCGTGATGGCTGATGCAGCTGTTGTTGTTACCTCAGCGGCTCCAAGGGTAAGGAAAGTAAGGTCGCTTCCGTTGGTTGTACCGTCACTGTTCACGCCAACCAGCCTGTAATGATAAGTAGTCGCGACAACCAGACCGGTAATATTGGCCGACACTGAGATAGCGGTAGTACCTGACCCGGCAGAGGTAGTTGTGGTCTGGCTTCCGTAACTGGTTGTGAGGCCGTACTGAAAATAGTAAGTTGTTGCCAGTCCGTTGGGATTCACCATACCGTTCAGGGTAGCAGTGGTGCCGGCAATTGCCGAGGCGGCAGTGGTTGTAACTGTTGGAGTATTTCCGAATTTGAAAGAGGCAATTTTTGTTTTCCGTGCTCCGCCGGTCCCTATGTATTGTGTAGTAAACCAAAAGGTCTGATCATCTGTCGGATCGACTGACATGGCTGAATAATCGCCCCACCTTTCATAACCGGTTTGAGCGTAAGAACCTGTATGGATCACTTCTTCCGGTATATCCATAATTCCGCTGGCGGCATTATAGGCTGATGAAGACTGGCCAGTGTACCGAATGCCCGGATAAACTGTTGAACTGGAAACGGAATACCCTAAACCAATCTTTCCACTTCCATTCAGGGAAATACTTCCCATCCACCGGGAATGAATATCAGGAGAATATGTGCCCTGCTGCCGCACAGTCCAGTTTCCCGAAGTTTGTGTGCCCCTCCGGAGTTCATACCAGCGTACTCCCGCATGATCAGTTGCATCCACATCAACCGTATGGCAGCAAACAATTGTCTGGTAGGTCCCGAAATTCCGGTATTGGGGTACATTCATGATTACTTGTGGAATAGCATCCAGCTGTTGTGTAGTTCCCGGTTGGGCAATATTGGTCCAGTCGTTCCCGAAATCGCTGTCAAAAGGTGAAACAGCCAATTGCTGTACCCGGCCAAATGTTGAAGATGAAGGTGTTGTCCAGTTTACTGCCAGTTCATAGATCCATAATTGGTCGGATCCGCCGGCAATGGCATCATCATTGAAAGCGATGAATATTCCCGGAGCACCTGCAGGGGCAAATGCTCCGTCATTATCGACAGGAGGGATACACATGAATCCATCAATCGAAGAAGGGCGGTTTGGATTATCGAAAGCCACCATCCCCGGGCTGGTTCCTCCGGTGAGCATGACTGAACGCTGAAAGACGTAAATATCGTTGCTGGAGGCATTGTTGTCGGCCATATAATAACCATCCTGCCAGATACCAAACTTTTCATAATCGGGCATGTCGGCAACATCAAAGGAGTATTTATACCAGGTTCCTGTGGGATCACTGGTTGTAGATACAGCGATCAGCATATAGTCATTTGCCCCACAGATTGAAAATTCCACGGCCAGCCAGCGGCTTGCCTGCTCGTCGTAAAGTATCAGCGGATCTCCGTCATTGCACCCAGAACCGGTTACAGTGCCGAACAGAAGGTTCATATTGGTGGGGCCTGCCATTAATGTACCCGATTTGTTATAGATGGCATAGGTTGAATTGATGGTTTGCATGTAGTGATTTGGACCTGCGGCACCATTACAGTCGGGCGGGTAGTATGGCGAGGTCTGACCGTCGAAATTTAAAATTGGTGCATTTGACACTGCTGCGTCTCCCATTGTTTTCTGCCAAACCGCATCAGATCCTTTGGGTAAGGCAGTTGCCTTAAAGGGATAAAATCTTTTCCTGAGCTTTTTATTGAGTAGTTTTTTATCCGCTTGTAGTTTCATAAGCTGATATTCTGCGGCAGACATGGCAGGTATATCCCTCAACGGAGGAGTCTCTCCCTTGAATTCTCCGGTCCCGGTGAGGGTGGGTACGGCAGGCTTGTCCTGAGCATTCATGATGGATACTGAAAAGCCAAGAAGGATGACAAAGAGTAATGGTTTGAAATTCATGGAGTAGGTTTTATTGACCGGTAGCCTGCTGGATCTGTGGAACAGTGCCATCTGTTTTGTAATCAATGCTGGCTCCGCTTCCGGAATAGCCAAACAATTTGAAGTAATAAATGGTATTGGGGTTCAGATTTTTAAACCATACGTTTTGTACACCGAAAAGCACATGCTGATCGGTGCCGGTGTCAGGGTAGGTGGTCCCGTCAACCGGTGTTGGAATTGAGGCAAAACCAGAGGTTCCCAAGCGGACCAGGTAGCCGGCAGGAATAACGGGGCCGGTGGCATCAACCCATTGCAGATGAATGTTGTGTGCTGAGAAGCTGGCTGGATAACTGGTTGGTTCGGGCCATATTGTGGGAGGTGCCCAAACAGCCCCGACATACTCGGGATGATCAATGTATGGATTCCTGTTATGCTGAATTTTGTATATAGAGTCGTTACGGGCGATCTCCTTGGCCGATACCGGATCCTGGGTATGCCATTGAATCAGCATGTTGAGGTACCAGGTTTGGTACGCAGGATATGAGGATCCATCGAGCACAGCGGCACCGTTCGGATTATAGTTCTTCCAGGTTGCAATCACATTTTCGTATCGGGTGGCCATATAGAAATAGGAACGTGCAAAATCACCCTTGTAGGTATCGATGGGTTCAAAAACTGTTCCGGTATATCCGGGGGTACTTGATGGCCCTGATTTACTGAGATTCAGCGAAGTCCATGACGGAGCCGTAACATTCCCGTACGGGTTGTCGCTGTGGTAATTGTTTACATACTGGTCAGCCGGATAAATGTGGAAAAGATCAGTATACATCGGGCTTATCGTGCCCCCGAACCAGCTTTTCGGGAAGGAGTGCTCGCGACTGTAGCAGTCACCTTCATAACCGCCGCTGCCACCTGTACCGCATTGTTCGCTGCCAAAATAGAACTGATAGGGGGGAGTGCCCCCGGGAATGTCGGAATACATATCCCAAACGCTGTCGTTTGCCTTGCTGTCGGTAGCATAGAAGGCACCCCACAAATTATCGTAGCTGAGGGAAGTGTGACCCTTGATGATGTTGTAGAGCGCAATTTGCAGCGTTTCACCAGTTTTGCCTGAAGCCGTGTTGTAATAACCGGGGGGAATCTGACCCGAAACAGCAGAATAGAGAAGAGACAGAACCGCAAGTAAAAAAACGATCCGCAGGTGTTGAAGGGGAGTTTGGCCGGTTTTTAGCAAAATGATAAAGGGATTGGATAATTAGTTTACATTGAAATGCAAAGGTAACGAAATCACTGAGATTATCTTAACCTCCGGCCCATTGTTAGAAAAGCACCTCAACCCCCGGCCCCTTCAAAGGAAAAGCACCTCAACCCCCGGCCCCATCAAAGGAAATGCAC
>CAIQUS010000127.1 GCA_903875045.1 uncultured Bacteroidales bacterium | reverse complement strand
GGATCATCCAGCCTCGTAGAAGTTATCGACCGTATCCTTGACAAAGGTGTTGTGGTTGATGCATGGGTAAGAGTTTCATTGGTAGGTATCGAACTGCTTGCAATCGAAGCAAGAATCGTTGTAGCCTCTGTTGAAACATATCTGAAATATGCAGAAGCAATCGGATTAACTGCTAAAGCCGCATAAGGCATTTTTGCAGTTAAGCAGTTATTCTTGCTAAACATCCTTTCCGGTCTGATATCTGAAAGCATGAGTTACCAAGAATTTCGCTTTTAATAAACAATGCAGACGATGTAAACAATGCAGGCAATGCGGGCAATGTAAATAATTCAGCCAACCACCCAACCACCCACCCACCCAACCAATCAATCAGTATGAGTACCCTGTCCGAACTAAACATAGATGGTTTTTTCGAGAATATTATCACTTCCTACGAAACCCGGATTCAAAAAATTCAAACAGCCTTTCAATCATCCGAAAATTTAACAGAATCCTCACACTCCCTGTTCGATAATATCCATAATTCATTGAACGATCTGAAAAAGGAGAGAGAGATCCTGAATTCCCGACTTTGCGAAGCCCTCGCTAAAAATGGCTCACTGCGCAAAAAAGATTATAACTCAATGATGTCGGGCATTCTTTGCGCCCTTGACGAAAAGGAGAAAGAAGCGGAACGCCAGTTTTTGCTATTTATTGAGGCGCAGAAAGAGACAGTCCAATCGCTTAAACAGAGTTTGTTGGGCATTAAAGATATTACCGCACAAGATGCCGGAGAAAAAATTAATCTTATTAAAGAGCAACTTTCTCAAATTTCAAAACTGCAGGAATTAAGAAAGGAAACCGCCATGAAAACATTCAGGGATTTTCAACTAATGCACAACAGAATGAAGGAATGCCTTGAGAATTTACTCGAAAAAGGCGATCATATCATGATTCAGGATATAAAAAAAGTTAAAAATCAAATAATTAAAGAAATCAATTAACTCAGGTAATCAAACCTTTATTAAACATAGGAGATACACAAATGGGACTAGGATCAGAAATGAAAAATTTGACAGAAGAGTTACTCGCTTCATTCAAACAGCGGATCAAAGACAATGAAGACCTTGTAAACGATGTGCAAAAAACGCTCGATGGTTTCCGTAAAGACCAGCAGGAGTTGGCTGATGCCATAAAAGCAAATGCAGCCGCCTTGCGAAAAGGACTGGCCCTGGGGGAAAAAGACCGCTTAAATACCTACAATGATTTAATGTCAGGCATCCATGGAACAATCGCTTCTATCCAGAAAGAAGTGGTAGCAATTCAAACCTCCACCTTCAACATGATCAGTAATTTCACCATTGAAAGAGGACAAATGGCTGACGAGTTGAATAAATTCTTTGCAGATGGCAGGGCCGACAGGATGCAGAATGAGAAGACAAGAATGGAGGATTTTGATACCCTCATGACCAACATCAATAATGATATTAAGAGTATCAATGATGAGGTTGCAGGGATCTTCAAAACCACGAATGAAATGCTCGACAGGTTTGAAAAGGAACACCAGAATATGTCAGCTGATCTCCGTGCGGAACTGAGTAAAAACCTGGCAGAAAGAGTTGAATATACCAGGTCATTGCTGCATGGCTTTCAGAAAAGGTTAGCTGAAATCAGCAAGGAAAATCAAAAAATGGCACAAAAACTGAGGAAAGACCTCAATAAGGGCGAAGCTGAAAGAATGAGCGACTACAATGGTCTCATGAAAGAGATTCATGCCTCCATCAAAGGAATACAAAAAGATGTGAAGGGCGTTCAGAAATACACAGCCGGAATGCTTGATGATTTGTTGCAAAACAGGGTCCAGGCTGAAGCTGAGTGGAGCAAAATGCAGGACGCAATGGCCCAGATCAGGAAAACAGGAATTGTTACCCCGGCTAAACAAGCAGTGAAAAAAGTTGAAAAAAAAGAGGTGAAAGCCGAAATTCCCCTGGAAGTTATTCCTAAAGTGGAACCCAAACCGGCTGTTCCTTTGACACTGGAGCAGAAAGTCCTGGATTATATCAACAAGCATCCCAAAGGAGTGAAAATATCAGAAATGGAAGAACCTTTGGGAGAAACTCGGATGAAACTTGGGTTTACTGCGAAGGCTTTATTGGATGAAGGGAAAGTTCAGAAAATCGATAATATCTATTTTCCCCTGAAATAAACACATTCCGGACACTGAGCAAAGTCGAAGATTTCTGCTTTGCTCAGTGTCCAAAGTTATGACACTTCGGCTACGTTCAGTGTTCGACAACACTACGTGTCCAACATGCTCCTCGTCCACACCCCGGACACTGAGCGTAATCGGAATGCCCTGCAAGCCTAACTGAGTTATCGTCATTCGTATTTATCTCATAACTATCTACAGCCATGACAAAATTAATCAAATGTGCATTTTGCGGTGGAACCGGCAAAGACCCATTCGATTTACTTTCTCCAATTTCTCATTGTCTCGTATGCAACGGTACAGGACAGGTTGAAATAGAGGAACCAATGACAACTTGTATGTTTTGTACTGGTACCGGCAAAAACCCCCTGGGGGCAAGAGTCCCTTGTATCGTTTGCGGCGGCAAAGGGTTAAATCACTCTGAGCACAAAATAAAATGTAGGCAATGCCGTGGAACCGGAAAATCGAGTGATGGTCTGCCATGCACACGTTGCAAGGGCACTGGGTTCAGTCATTGATTTGAAACTTTGGAGATTTGAAAATGAAAGATGTCAAAGCCAATATCAAAAGAAGTATCATTAAGCAGCAGGAAGCAATGGCAAGGTTTCAGGCAAAAAAAGCCGAGTTTTTAATCGCTAAGGAACAAATTACCAAGGATATTGACGAGGCCCGATCTATTTGGCAAGAAACTTTAAAGCTACTACCCGAACAACCATTCAAACAATAGGACCCAGACATTTATTCAAGAATCATCAAAATATCAAATTATCACATTATCAAATCGTCAAATCTTCAAATTTTCAAATTTCCAAATCAGCTTCCATGAGCAACAAAAATGAAATGAATACGGTACTTGAGCTTAGGCCCATGTCGAATTTTGTAGAAACCGATTATATAAAAGATATCACAAGCCGTGGTCTTACTTACATAAAAGCTGGATTTCCTGTACACTTCAGGGGGCCATCAGGAACCGGGAAGACAACCGTCGCCATGCATCTAGCAAGTAAAATTGGCCGGCCGGTTGTTATCATTCATGGTGATGCAGAGTACAAAACCTCCGATCTCATTGGTAGCGAGCAAGGCTATAAGTACAAAAAACTGGACGACAAATTTATTCACTCCGTACACAAATACGAGGAGGATATGAGTAAACAGTGGGTGAACAATCGTTTAACCATTGCTGTTAAAAATGGATTCACACTGATTTACGATGAATTTACCAGGTCACGTCCGGAAGCAAATAATATTCTTCTGCCCATCCTGCAGGAAAGAATGCTCAGTACTTCGGCTGCAAAAGAGGAAGATTATTACATGAAGGTACATCCTGAATTTCGGGCCATTTTTACCTCAAATCCTGAAGAGTATGCAGGTGTCAACCGCACCCAGGATGCACTTCGTGACAGGATGGTTACCATGGATCTCGACCATTTCGACTACGAAACCGAACTGTTGATTACGATGGCTAAATCGGAACTTTCGCTGAAAGATACTGAGGTGATTGTGAAAATTGTCAGAGGGCTTCGTGAATCCGGAAAAACTGAATTTGACCCAACGATCCGTGGTTCGATCATGATTGCGAAAACACTGGCAACATTAAAAACTACCCCCTCTGAATCAAAAATTATTTTCAGAAAAATCTGCCAGGACATCCTTACATCAGAAACCAGCCGAATTGGTTCAAAAACCAATCAGGAAAAGGTCAAGTTCATTGTTGATGAATTAATCGAACAATATTCCAATTAGTTATTAATTATCAGCACATTAGCACATTAGCACATTAGCACATTAGCACATTGTCACATTATTAAATCATATCAATATGCCAATCTCCACCGCAATAAAAGGACTTCAGAGCATTAAAAGTATGCAAAGTGTCGTCAAGTCTGGTATACCCAACAAGGAAGACTCGGATTTCATTAAATTGTACATGCTCGAAAAAGAGAGAACCCGGTTAAAGAGTGAAGAAATCAGGATCATACAACGACTTGAGATCATCCAGGGCAGGCTGAAGGAGATTCAGGTGTACTATGACGAAAAAGCTGGCGAAATGCACCTTCCTGCCTCAGCAGAAAAGAGCAAAAAGCCTCAGAAGGAGGATCAAAACGATTGGAAAACAATGTCAATTGACTACTAAAAAAAACCTATTATGTCAGAACCTACCCATTCAATTCAAGCGACCGGCCTGGCGGATATTCTGGAAAGAGTGCTCGATAAAGGGATCGTTATTGCAGGGGATATTAAAATTCAGATTGCAGATATAGACCTGTTAACCATTAAAATAAGATTACTTGTTGCTTCTGTTGACAAAGCGATGGAAATGGGGATTAATTGGTGGCAGGAGGATACTTATCTTTCTACAAAAGCCCGGGAAAAAGAACTGATGCAGCAACAGGAAACCCTGGAAGCCCGGCTTGAAAAGTTGGAAGCCATGAATAAAATGTAGACCCCACTCTCCCATCCCCTCCAAGGGAGGTGGCAAAGGTGAGGTATTCAAATGAACAGTACTAACTTGATTTGAAATGGAAAAGGATAAAAGTAAAGGAAACAAGGATGAAGCCGATTTTGACATGTTCGGCCTTGGTGGTCTGTTTAAAGGGATCGAAAAACTGGTTGACCTCGCCGGAAAACTTGATGAAAAAGGTGGAATCAAAAAAGAAGGTGAGATCAATTTCGACCATATTAAAAAAGGGATGAAAGGTGTGTATGGCTTTACCATTAACACAGCGGGTGGAGGTTCACCACGGGTGGAGACCTTTGGGAATATCAAAAAAACACCGGAAGGGCCTAAAGTTGACGAGGAGCGTGAGCCGATCACCGATATTTTCGATGAGAAGAATGAAATGGTGATTATTGCAGAAATGCCGGGGATAGAGGAAAAGGATCTGACAATCGACCTTAAGGAAGACATGCTTGAAATTTCGGCCGTAAGTAAAACCAGAACCTACCGGAAAGAGTTGCTACTTCCGGCTAAAGCCGACAAAGCAAAATTACGACATAAATTTACCAATGGCATCCTTGAGATCAGGATAAAAAAATAACCATCATGGCACTTGCTGGCTTACAAAACAACGACCTTAAGCTCATCATTTTCGGCGGAAAAGGCGGTGTTGGAAAAACCAGTTGTGCTATTGCCACAGCACTGGCACTATCCGAAAATTTCAAAACCCTGCTAATATCTACCGACCCTGCACATTCCGTGTCGGATTGCCTGGAACAACAAATTGGTTTTAAAGTTACAAAGGTTGCCGGTCAGGCGAATCTTTCTGCCATTGAGGTAGTTGCCGATGAAGCACTTGCTCTGTTTATAAAGGAACATCAGGCACAATTGAGAAAACTGCTTGATACATCTACAAATCTCGATAACGAGGATATAGAGGAGATGCTTTCTCTTTCAATTCCCGGTATTGACGAGGTGATGAGTTTTAAAACCATTATTGATTTTATCGAGGAGGGCGAATTTGAAAAATACGTGGTGGATACAGCTCCGACAGGACATGCATTGCGACTGATTTCTTCTCCCAGATTATTGGATGAATGGATAAAAGTGGCCGCCCGGATGAGATGGAAATACCGTTACATGATTACCAGTTTCTCAGGTTCGTATCAGCAGGATGAAGTGGATGCATTTTTGTTAAGTCTGAAAAAAACCGTTAAAAGAATTGAAAATATTTTGCGGGATCAGGCAAGATGTGAATTTATCCCTGTTTGTATCCCCGAAGCAATGGCGATCATGGAAACGAGTCGTCTACTGACGGAACTTAACAGCTCCGATATCATTGCAAAGCAGATCATCCTGAACAATGTGATGGTTTCGGACGGATGCGAATTTTGCAGGAGAAGAAAAGAGGGTCAGTTGCCATATTTGCAGGAAATCGGAACAACATATCATAACTTTAATACAGTTAAAGTTCCTGTATTTGCAGAAGAGATCAAGGGACTTGTAACTTTGCAAAAATTAAAATCTCATTTATTCACCGGATAATCAAATTAACACATCATCACATCATCACATCATCACATCATCACATCATCACATCAGCACATCAGCACATCAGCACATCAGCACATCAGCACATCAGCACATCAGCACATCAGCACATCAGCACATCAGCACATCAGCACATCAGCACATCAGCACATCATCACATCATCACATTATC
>CAIQUS010000126.1 GCA_903875045.1 uncultured Bacteroidales bacterium | reverse complement strand
TCGCCAATTTTGCTGATGGCTTCCTTCAGATTTCACCTCACGGTGAACACCCTTGCCATTCGCTAACACTTCCTATCAACTCGGTGTGTACAGGGACTTGCACCCTGCCAGTCAAAGAACTATGCCCGACATACAAAAAAGGATGTGATTAAACCACATCCTTCATTTTCAGTTCATAAAAAATTCAGAATTGCCTCTCGTAGGTTATTTTTATATCGCCAACAGGGGCGTGTTCAATGACAACAATTTGCTCTTTGTTGATTTCAAGGATTTCGATGACAAACTTCATCTTGTTTTCCACATTCTTCGCCACGATACGGGTTCCTTTTCCTTTCATTTTCCATGTTGCGTGCAATGGTTTTCCGGGGAAGTTTTTAACGGCCGTTTTATTGGCAAAAATTTCCATTGTAGCGCGCATTTCGGCCTGAACCAGTCTGTCGAGGGTGGCATCTTTTCTTGAGGCGGCGCCTTCGCCGGCAGGCTTACCGTCTTTTGATTGCTTTTGGGCAGAATTGCCAGCCAGGGAGGCCGCTGCCTGTATGGCAGACGAGTCAATCACTTTTTCCACAGATACTGGTTTCCATTTTCCGATAATAATTTTTTCATTCGGATGAGATGTGATACCACAGGAGGAGATGACAACAATGGTAAGGGCAATGGTGCAAAAAGTAAGAAATTTGTTTGTGTTCATTTTTATAAATTTAGTTTAAAACGGGAAATTGGATTAATTATTATAATACCTTCACAACGTCGACCGTTGAATCTCGGTTATTAATTTTTACGTCGAAGCCTCGTTTTTGAAATACTGAAATCATCCTCTTATTATCGGGAGTGGTTTGAGCAACTATTTTTTTCAGGTTACCGCCTTCCGCCACTTCAAGGCAAAAGTCGGTAATGATGTTTCCAAGGTCCTTTTGCTGCCAGGCATCTGCAATCAGGATGGCATATTCCACTGTTTCGTGGTCCGGATCTGCCACAAGGCGGCCAATGCCGATCAGTTTTTTTTGTCCTTCCTCGATGATTTCAGCCACGATGGCTATTTCACGATCGTAATCGATGTAACAATATCGCGTGGCAACCTCATGGGTTTCCCAATGAAAAAAATACCGGAACCGGCTGTACAACGATTCTTTTGAACACGAACCGAGCATGGCAAGCCACAATGGTTCATCCTCCGGTTTGATGGGTCGGAGCAGGACTGCCGTACCATCCTGCAAAACAGTCGATTTTACATACTTTTCAGGATACGGATGCAAAGCGAGGTGGAAATAGGGTTCATCCTTGCGCGGTGTCGCGGTTGGATCGACCACCATGCGGGCATCGAGTGCAATTACATCATCCGATGTTATCAGGAGCGGATTGATGTCCAGCTCTGTGATCTCAGGGTAATCAGCGGCAAGGTATGACAGCCTGATCATCACCTGGATAAGTTTGTCGATATTCTTAGCCTGTGTTCCGCGATAACCCCGGAGCAACGGATAAATCTTGAGTGATTCGATCATGTGGCGCGCGAGCCGTTCATTCAAAGGGGGGAAACCCAGCGCCTTGTCGCCAAACAATTCGGCGGTGATCCCGCCCATACCGACCATGATCACCGTGCCGAAAACATTGTCCTTTTTAATACCCAGGATCATCTCCACCGAATCTTTGGCGGAGGCCATTTTTTGGACAGTCACCCCTTCAATCCGGGCTTCGGGGCATTTATTTCCGGCAGATTCCATGATGCGCTCAAAAGCCGCCCGTACCAACTTTTCTGTACCGAGATTCAACTGCACACCTCCCACGTCTGATTTATGGGTAATGTCGGGGGAGTGAATTTTCAGCACCACAGGGTAACCGATTCGTGCTGAAATTTCAACCGCCTGATCCGCAGTGGACGCCAAATAAGGTTTCGTTGTAGAAATTCCAATGTTTTCAAGGATGGTTTTGGAGATGTTTTCAGAAAGGACCGCCCCTTGCCCTGCAATCAATTGGTTGAAAGATTCACGAAGCTGATTCCGGTCGAGGGTAAATTCAACCGGAATATCTTTTGGTGTTTCGTAAAGCGTGGCCAGATTCCGGTTATATGTCACCATGGTCATGAATGCCCTGATGGCCTGTTCGGGTGTTTTATATGATGGAATACCGTTCTCTACCAGGATGTCGTCGGCCTCATGCATGCTGCGTCCTCCAAGCCAGGCCGCGAGTATTGGTTTCGTGGTGGTGGAAACAAGCGCGCTGATCTCCTTTGCTGTGGCATCCGGATTGGTCATTGCCTGGGGCGTAAGAATAACCAGTACTGCATCGACCCCGGGATCGGCCAATACGATCTGGGTGGCTTTGGCAATGCGTTTGGCACGGGCATCTCCAAGCACATCTACCGGGTTACCGTGCGACCAATAAGCCGGAAGGTTTTCATTCAGCAGGGTGATCGTTTCAAACGAGAGTTCTGCCAATATGCCATTTGCGGCGATCAATGCATCGGTGGCCATCACACCTGGTCCGCCTGCGTTGGTTATAATTCCGAGGCGTGGTCCCAGGGGAAATTTACTGCGGCCTATCATCTCTGCCACACTGAAAATATCTCCGATTTCATACACCCTGGCCAACCCGGCCCTTTGAAAAGCAGCATCGTACACCGCATCCTCGGAAGCCATCGCCCCTGTATGTGAAGCAGCAACTTGTGCTGATTCGGGGAACCTTCCGGCTTTATAAACGATGATCGGTTTTTTGCGGGCAAAAGCCCTTGCCGCCGTCATGAATTTCCGTGGATTTTGTATCGATTCAATATAAAGAATGATGCAGTGGGTATTTTCATCTTCTCCAAAGTAGTCGATCAGGTCGCCAAACTCCACATCAATGCTGTTTCCGATGGAAACAAATTGAGAAAACCCGATTTTTCCTTCAATGGCCCAGTCGAGCACAGAAGTACACAGGGCCCCCGATTGGGAAATAAAGGCAATGTTACCGGGTTTGGGCATATCGGCGGCAAAAGAGGCATTCATTTTCAATCCGGGAACAATAATTCCCAGACAATTCGGACCGATGACCCGCATCCCCTCGTATTTCCGGATTTCTGCTTTGATCAGGACTTCAAGTTTCTTTCCCTCTTCGCCAATCTCCTTAAACCCGGCCGACATGATGATGATCCCGCGGATACCGAACTCCCCACATTCCCTGATCACCGATAAAACTTTTTCAGCAGGGGTGCAGATAATTGCCAGATCGGGAACTTTTGGCAGCGATTGCACTTGTGGGTAACAGGAAATGCCCATCACCGCCTCGTTATCAGCATTTACCGGGTAAACTACGCCCCGAAACCCACCACTGACCAGGTTGATCAATACCTTGCCGCTTACACTGTTGGGATTGGTGGAAACTCCGATCAGCGCGATTCGCCGGGGATTGAAGATGTTGTTGAGTTTATGGACGTTCATGGGAGGAGGTGGACAAGTGGGCGAGTGGGCGAGTGGGCAGGCATACGAAGGGTTGATTTCTGGTGGCAAATTTAGGGTTTATTTTTATACCACTAAGACACTGAGGGCACTAAGATTCACATAGTTTTTTTTCTTCGTGGTTCTTTGTGATCTTAGTGCCTCAGTGGTTTATTTTTTTTGTTACGTAATTCACAGGAATAAAAAAAAACGCAACTTTGCAAACCAATTTTCATACCCTGACTTTCATGAAGCATTTATCAATCATTATGTTAACCGGGATTCTGATGACATCCGGTGTGATGGCGCAAAATACTGCTCCTGACGCTAAAAAAACACCCTCTTTCGGGATTACCTTTTCGGGTTATATCAACAGTGATATTTTCTTTGATACCCGTCAAACGGTGATGGCCCGTGAAGGCCAATGGCTTTTTTATCCTGAAAATATCAAATTGGATCCGGACGGGAAGGACATCAATGCCAAAGGAACCTACAATATTCTCAGTATTCAAACCAGGTTGAGAATCAATATCACCGGACCCGATGTTTTTAATGCGAAGACCTCCGGACTTGTTGAGGGAGAATTTTACGGCAATATCAACGCGAACATCAACTCCTTCCGGCTGCGTCATGCTTTTGTCAAATTCAACTGGGCAAAAACGGAGTTGCTGATGGGTCAGACATGGCATCCGATGTATGTGACTGACTGTACTCCGGAACCGGTTTCCCTGAATGGAGGTGCCCCGTTTATTATCTTTACCCGCAATCCGCAGGTGCGGGTTACACAGCAACTGGGAAATTTCAAGCTGATCCTGGCGGCCATATCACAGGTGGATGTCACCAGCAATGGTCCGGACGGACCCAGTCCGAAATATCTTCGCAACTCCATTGTTCCAGAATTTGCTTTCCAGCTGCAATACCGGCTGATCAATGCTGCAAAAAAAACCGAATTTACGATTGGCGCCAGTATTGATTACCTGATGCTGACCCCCCGGCTGGGAACAGATGTGGTTAAGAAACCTGCATTCGATACAGTTGTGAACAATATTGTTGTACACCACGATGCCGTTGTGGTGAATTACAAAACCACCTCAAAATCAATCGCACTGGCTGCCAATTTTTTTTCCAGACTGAAATTGCCGAAGGTAACCATGAGCATGGGTGGCGTATACGGAGGAAATTGCTACGCCTTCAACATGATTGGCGGATATGCCGTTAAGAGCACGATTGATCCTGTTCGCGGCATCGTTGATTATGCAACCATCACGACCGCTTCGGTGTGGGCCGATTTTAAAACCAACGGAACAAAATGGTCCACAGGTATTTTTGGCGGGTTCAGCAAGAACCTCGGTGCCGATGCCGATGTTTCCGGGCCCTATTATTCACGCGGTGCAAACATCGACTATCTCTACCGGGTAGCCCCGCGGCTTATCCTCATGGTAAGCAAGCTGAAATTCGCCTCCGAACTGGATTACACCGTTGCCGCTTATGGCAAAACGACAGGAAAGGGACTTGTTTCGGATTCAAAGGAGGTTGGAAACCTCAGGATACTGCTGGGGGTTTACTATTATTTCTGATAGTTACAAACAAAATCCCGGATTTGGTATTACCTTTTGCTGCTTTTCCGATTCATCGAGAAAAGGTATGATGGAGAATAAACTTTCTGTTTCAGAGGAGTTACTTGTTCAAAGTATTTTTCTGGTAAGGGGTATGAAAATAATGCTGGATTTTGATCTGGCGAAATTGTATGGTGTTGAAACCAGATCCCTTAAACAACAGGTAAAAAGAAACCTGGACCGGTTTCCGCATGATTTTATGTTCCAGTTAACAAAACCGGAATGGGATGAACTTATCACAAATTGTGATAAGTTTCCAAAGAAAATCAAACATTATCCACGACCGCCACTTGCATTTACGGAACAAGGGGTTTCCATGTTATCAAGCTTGTTACGTTCAAAACGTGCAATTATTGTGAACATTGCCATTATGCGGGCCTTTGTGAACCTCCGGCAGCTGATCGATACCAATAAAGATCTGATCAGAAGGATTGATTCCCTGGAAGAAAAGTATGACAAGAAATTTATCCTTGTTTTTGAGGCCATCAAAGAGCTGATTCGTGCAGAAAACCAGCCCAGGGAGAGGATCGGATATAAAATTCCCGGATCGGATTGAGGTTTTATAAATACCGGAGAATGATTCATTATATTTGTTATGTGAATCAAGAGCAGGGGCAAATGGAGGAGTAATTTATTGCAGTCAGCTTTAGCTGACTGTTAATTGGGTATATTTGCTATTCGGGGCTCCATAATTTACTCTACAATGTGTAAGGCCTGTTCATGCTGGATTTTCATTCTTTTGTTCCTGGGCATTCACCCATACGGGAATGCACAACTTTCAGGAGCATATACCATTGGTGATTCTACCTGCACTTTTCAAACTGTTCAGGATGCAATTGATTCGCTGCTGCAGGCTGGAACCGCCGGGAATACTTATTTCAATGCTAAACCAGGAGTTTATGGCGGTTTTCATTTAACCGGTTATCAGCCGACCCATCCTTCGGATACTGTATTTTTTCAATCGGAACCGATGGTGGCGAACGATGTCATCATCCGTGGAATGATCCGTGTTGAAAATTCTTCAACAGTCAGGTTCCGTTATTTGCGGTTTGAGCCTGTAAATGGACAGCACTACTCCTGCGTCGGGGTATCCGGTCCGGGTTCTGTGCAATTTGACCAGTGCGCCTTCATCAATCCGTATTCGAACTGTTTCACCTCAGGTGAGGCATTGTTTTCTGCAAATCTGCCATACGCCACAGGATGGGGATTCGTCACCCTGACGGATTGTATTCTCTCTTCCCCGGCGTATACGGTTTATCTTTCCGGCGCCAGGGGATGGGTGAAATTTGTTCAGGATACGATCAACGGGGCCATTGATTGTTTTACCGGAGGCATGTCCATCTACTATACGAACAATGTATTCAACCTGACCAACCCTTCTTTCGCCTTTGCCGGACAAACTTTCCGCGGGAATACCTTTAATGGCAGTGATTTATATATCCAGGGTGATTTTTACAACAACCTCTTTTACTGCGGAGTCCGATTGGCTGCCGGGAAGATCTGCAACAACCATTTTTTCAATGTCTTTACCAATTCCCATTGTCCCGGGATCGTGATCTCCGACAACATATTTGAACAAACATTTTACCTGATCTACAGCAGCAATGCCATCGTTGCCCGAAACCGGTTTTTCGGGGAAGCGTCCTTTACAAGTGAGGGTTCATACATAACCGGGAATTTCTTCTATGGCTTCACCTCCTGTACACACGGCCCCGGTTACCAGGTGAGGCAAAACAACTTTCATCCCGATGCTGCATTTGAAATGTATTATACCTCGGGCAAGGTGGAAGGCAACATTTTCGGGAGCATGTTCATCCAGCAATCGGCCATAACAACAATATCCAACAACAACTATATCCCCGGAGGATCCTCCTCTGTGAATGTTTATGGCACAAATCCATATTTTTACGATCCGCAGTATCTTTCCACGGCGGATCTCCATGCAACCAACCCGGCCCTGATCCGAAAATCGGCTCCCCTCGATGCGACACCGGGAATGTTGTACGACATTGACAGTGTTCAGCGAAAAACAATTCCCACCATCGGCGCCAACGAGATCTGTTTCAGCTTTCAGTCCGATACCGTCGCCCTGAAGTGCGATGATCTCTGCCTCGATCTGTGCGCTGATACGCTGTCAGGCTATTACTGGACACCATCAGTCATATTTGGCGATTCAACTTTGTTGTCGCCGGTCATCCATCCCGGCTCCTCCTGTATGGTTTACCTGAATAAACCCGGCGTTGGGCCCGTCGATTCAGTGTTTCTGAGTGTCACGGTATCTCTCCCTGTTGCGAATGGAACTGCTGTTGCGACCAATCATCAGGTGCATTTCACGAACATGTCGGTTTGTGCCGACAGCATCCGATGGGATTTTGGTGACGGAACAACTTCAACCGGAAATGATGTTTACCATAACTTTCCAGACTATGGATTATATCCCTGCAAATTGTACGCCTTCAATCAAATGGGAATCGATAGTTTATCCATGCCACTTCTGCTCACCTGTCTGGCCGCCGGGATAACTCCTCAATGCGGCGACAGTGTAAAACTTGAATCATGCATTGAAGATTTTACCGGCTTCTACTGGAACCCGTCTTATCTTTTTAAGGATTCAACCGAGGCAAACCCGGTCTTTTATCCGGAACAACATGGGTTTGTATACCTCCGGAATGTTCATTCAACAGCATTTGCCCGGATTTATCTGCAGGTTTACCCGGCAATGCCTAAAGCATCCCTTACTTTCTCCATTGATTCCCTGGAAGTACAATTTTCAGATAAAACAACCTGCGCCGACAGCGTCAGATGGGATTTTGGTGACGGAACCTCCTCCACAGCCAGGGATCCGGTTCACAGCTATCCTGCATTGGGGGTTTATACCGGGAATCTTTACGCTTTCAGTCTGTTGGGGAGTGACACGGCTCAATTCACCATCAATATTACAGGAATAAACTCAGCTACCCTGTCCAAATTTGAAATATGGCCGAATCCGGCAGGCAATTATCTTGTCATTGATCCGCAGGATCCTATGAGGGACTATGCCATTGCAATATTTGATCTGTATGGCCGGGAAATATATCAATCTGCCGGGAATCAGGGCAGAAAACAAGTAGATCTTACCTCGCTCTCACCGGGGGTTTATATGGTCAGGATTCAGACTGATGCTTATTCCTTTGTAAAAAAGATTATCCACCAGTGATGCACTTAAAAGAAGCTACGATGTATTAGAAGATTTTGATAGCATAATCCTCCACAGGTTAGGAAGTCTGGATTAATGTGGCTAAAGCCGGAAGACATGAGGCATAACATCAACAGTTGGCTAAAGCCAACTGCAATAAATGATCCATTCGGCGAATCTATTGCAGTCAGCTTTAGCTGACTGTAACAATGGATAGGCACTGTAAACCGGGGCTTTAGCCACATTAAATATCGAGAACGCTTTATCAATGTACATAACTCAGGCGGATCACTGATAAGCAAATTAGCGACAAATTAATTTGCGTGGTTATATGTTGCCGGATCCACCGCTTTCACATTCCACATCTTCAAAAAGGTGACCACTTTGGTGGTGTCGTAGCCCTTCACCTGGCAGTGCTCGAGAATGCCCGAATCCTGGATGTGCAATAGTTTGC
>CAIQUS010000125.1 GCA_903875045.1 uncultured Bacteroidales bacterium | reverse complement strand
GTTTTCATCAAACAGCAATATATTCCGCTGCTCTGTCCAGATCACCCGACCGTCTTGTCTTATCCACCGCAATTCAAGGGGTTCCCCTTTGCTGTATTTCGTCATACTTTCAAGCAATAGCCTGTCGTCGGGATGAACCAAATTGAAGCCAAGTTGTGGATTGGAGTAGTGATCTTCAGGCGTATATCCGGTAATAACAGTAGCTGAAGGGCTTACATAATCGAATTTGAATTCAGGCTTTAATGATATACGATAAATAAGTAAGGTGGAATTTTCGGCAAGCTGTTGATATTTTGTTTTGCTTTGTTGCATAGCCAACTCCATCTGCTTGCCTTCTGTAATGTCAACCACATTAACAATGCATTGACTCCCACCTTCGGTTGCAATACCCGAAAGATGGACATATACAGGCTGATTGCCGGATGTCGTCAGGATTACTTCGCAGGATTCCTTTCTGTTGTTCTCAAATGTTTTCTCCAAAAATAGTTTGAAAACCTCTTGGGTATCTCTGGAAACAAAAAAGTGGAAATGTTTGTTTAATAGATGTGAATGATCTTTACCCAGCATAAGCGCCCCGGTGAGATTTAACTCAATAATTTCGCCGTTGCGCGAAAGTGTAAAGTAGCCGGAAGGCGCCAGGTCGTAGTATCTGATATACTTTTCATGCGCAGCGTCTGCCAAAGCCTGGGCATGGCGGAGTTCATCATTCTGCAATTCCAGCTCAATCTGGTGAACCTCCAGCTCAAATATGAGCTTACGATTTTCGACTTCTGTCGTAGGGACGTTGCATGCAACGTCCCTACGGGTTTTCAGCAACTCTTCGGCCTTCCGACGCAGTGTCGCTGCTTCGGATTTATTTTCAAGTTTTTCCATCCTTCTTTCATGTTTTGAGAAGCGTAATAGAGGGGTATGTAACACACCTGTTGGGTGCGCACACTAAAACTATTTCTTTAAATTCTAAAAATTGGCGGTTTTCAATTAGAGAAATGTTAGCAATGCAGTATTGTATCAAGGATTAAGAACGATAAATGAGCTTGTACCCGGTATTATTTCCAATACAGATACAAACTTAAACATTTAACCCAGATAATTCAATAATGACCTAAATTTCAGAGAGAAAATAGTCTTATAAATCCCGGATGCACCGCACCGAAAGCCCGTGGTCAGGCAGGGTGTAAAACCTGGATACCCCGTTATCATGAAAATAAAGGCTCCTGTACCAGGATGTGCTGTCGGGCTGGGTGGCGGTCCAAAAAAGGGCGTATTCATCCAGGTGCGTAAAACCGCCATGCAAATTGCGGTAACCACCGGGCAATGCCGTAAATCCACTGGCATTGCTTCCACGGCCCTCAGCAAACCAGTTTTGGGATGATTTAAGTTTGCTGCCAACCTCTCCCGAGTTTCTGAGATTGATGGAATCGGCTTCTGTCTGACTCATTCCAAGGCTCTTCTCAAGAATTTTCCACTCCCCGTCATCCGGCAGATGCCAGCCCGTTGGACAAACCGCCTGAACGGTTCCTGTCGCGTGTGTTTTTTTTCCTGCTGTGTTCATGGCAGCCGGCCAGTTATACAGTACGCCGTATGTTTTATATTTCACCGAATTTTTAGCGGCAGGAACCAGGCTGTCTTCATAATTGTAAACATAATAATACTTCAGTAAATCAGAACCTTTTGAGGATGGACTGACTGCAGGCAGCCAGGCAAGGTTTTCCGCCATCCAGGTTTGGGTGCCGATTTTTACCACGGAATAGTTCTTCTCGTCGGGGTCGGCGCATGGAACAAATGTAACTTCGTAGTTTTTCGATGCGGAGGGTGAATCGGTGATAATCGTGGTATGGATCCCACCCCTGCACCTGTAAAGAATAATATCGCCGGAGGTATATCCCAGCGTGTAAATGGTCGTTTCCTTGAATAACGGAACCATGGTTTCCTGTGCCGGGCCTGTGTACCTGATCAGGTCGCCGTTTCCCGTTGATTCTGTACAGATGATCTTGTAGCCCTCCGTTCCCTGGTCGGTGGTCATACAAACCACATAAACACCCACCCGGGATAGTGACAAAGCAAAGGTTTGGGTGCCGGGCGCTACCACCGCCCGGGTTCTGGCCACCAGCTGGCCGTTGAGATGATACACTTCCAGCGACACCGTTTGTGCCCTTCGGATGCCGGCCATCAGGGTGGTCTTGCCCGAAAAGGGGTTTGGGTAGACGATCCCTTGCCTGTTTGCATCAGAAATATTGTTGATCCCGGCAATATATGCAAGTATCAGTGTATCATTGCCAGGCAGGGTAACATTCAGGTTTGTCCGGAGGTTGGTGGCTTTCACACTGTCAACTTTGGCGGATGCACCGGCAGCCGAAAAGGTCATTCGAAGGTTTTGTCCGGAAAGGACCATGGAACTCACCATCAAAAGGCAGGAAATGACTGGTTTTAGCATGGATCAGCAGATTAAAATTTTCACATATTATAAAAACATTACTTTTCAATTCTGGCAAAAGGTCCCCCGTCCCTTGAAGGGGCTAACATGGCTTCTGGATAGGCAGCATTTACTAATGTTTTAGAGGGTAGTGCCTAAAAACTGTCAACTTTACTGACACGTATTCAAATCTTACACCCCTAATTTGTAAACAAATGTCAAGCTAATTAACGGCTTGTATCGCCTTGTAAAATTACGGTAATTTACTTTCAAAAAATCTGAAGCTACCTGAAATAGTTTTATAAAAAAAATTAGCCGTCGCTAATTTTGAATTATTATTTCTTATCGAAAATCATCTTTTCAGATAGCAAAACAACAATCCATTTCCGGGTAAAAAGATAATATCGGGGACCCCTGGGGATACCTCAAAATTTATTATTTGTTAATTCCGGTATTTTTTTGTATTATTCTGTATTAATTAGTATTAATTAGTTCATATTCAAGTAGTTGTTAATAACTTTATCGGTTTTGTAATTTTTGGTTGTCTACTTTTG